>CAYSHJ010001211.1:0-1996 GCA_964430385.1 uncultured Planctomycetaceae bacterium | reverse complement strand
GGCTTACATCGCCGATTCGACGACGCGAGAGACTCGCGGCAAGGGCATGGCGTTGATCGGCGCGGCGTTCGGAATCGGGTTCACCTTCGGGCCGCTGTTGGGTTCGCTGTTCGCCGCGAAAAGTCTGGACGAACCGCCGAGTGCGGCGGTCGGGTACATCGCGTCGGGGTTGTCGGCATTGGCCTTTTTGTGGGCGTTGGCTCGACTGCCGGAGTCATTGCAACCGGAGGCGGTCGCGCCGCGCAGGTCGTTGTGGCATCTTAAATCGCTCGGCCGGGCAATGGCTCAGCCGAACATTGGACTTCTGCTGTTGACGATTTTTCTGACGACGTTCGCATTTGCGCAGTTTGAAAGCACGCTGTCCCTGTTGACTCAGCACTTCGGTTTGGCGGACGACGCGAACTTCTACGTTTTCGCGTACGTCGGCTTCGTGCTGACGTTGAGCCAAGGCGTTGTCGTTCGCCGGCTGGCTCCAAGGCTGGGCGAGTTTCGTATGAGCTTCATCGGCACGCTGTTGATGACCATTGGTTTGTTGCTGATCGGCATGATCGCGAACCAGAAATCGACAGCGTTGCTGTTTGCGATTCTGCCGATCTGCGTCATGGGGTTCTCGGCCCTGACGCCGTCGTTGCAAGCGTTGTTGTCTCTGAGAAGCCGCGCCGACGAGCAGGGTGAAATGCTCGGTGTTGGCCAAAGCATGTCGGCGCTGGCTCGCATCCTGGGACCAGTGGCCGGTCTATCGCTGTTGAAGATCGGCGAGCGGCGGCCGGAAATCGGAATGGCCTTGCCGTACTGGGTCGGTGCCGGTTTGATGCTTGTGGGTGTGCTGATGGTCTTCGCGCTGCGTGGCCAGCCGGCGAGCGCGAGTCACACTCCCACCGACCCCGTGTCGGTGGAGTGATGCTGGGGAGTTTTGGGATGAGCATTGACGTCGTCGTGCATTCGGAGTTCGCAAAGAACCAGTTGCTGGAACCCGATATGGCTGGCGATCCGTTCGTGCAGTTCCAGCGGTGGTTGGATGACGTGCAGTCCGCGAACGTGGAAGAATGGCAGGCAATGTCGTTGGCTACGTCGACTCGCGACGGCCGGCCGTCGGTGCGAATCGTGTATCTGCGAGGTTTCGACGAGCGAGGCTTTGTCTTCTACACGAACTACGACAGCCGCAAGGGGAACGAACTGGGCAAGAACCCTCAAGCCGCGGCCACGCTGTATTGGAAGGAGCTTGTACGACAAGTCCGTATCGAAGGCAGTGTCGTGAAGGCCAGTGCGGCGGAGTCAGATGCCTACTTCTTAGGCCGACCGCGCGAGAGTTGCATCGGCGCCTGGGTGTCAAATCAAAGTCATCCACTCGTTGATCGAGCGACCTTGGAGCGACGCACGCAAGACGTCGCAGCGATGTTCGCCAACCAACCGATTCCGCGACCGCCGAACTGGGGCGGCTTTCGATTGGTGGCGGACAGCGTTGAGTTCTGGCAGGGCGGTGCCGCTCGACTGCACGATCGCTTGATCTATCGCCATCAGCCGGATGGCACGTGGCGGCTGGAGCGGCTTTATCCGTAACGCGGCTGAGCGTGGAAACGAGTATGTCGAGCGTCCGCTACTCGATCGAACACAACCTGTCTGTCGACGAGTTCATCGACGTTCTGAGTCGTTCGACGTTGGCCGAGCGGCGTCCTGTCGATGATCGGAACACGATTGAGGGAATGTTGCGAAACGCTGATCTCGTCGTGACGGCTCGCGTTGACCGGCTTTTGGTGGGCGTCTCGCGAGCAATCACCGACTTTCACTTTTGCACGTATCTGGCCGACTTGGCCGTCGACGAAAAATTTCAGCGACAAGGGATTGGCCGCGAGTTGGTTAGCCGTACGCACATTGCCGCCGGACTGCATACCACACTGATCTTGCTCGCGGCTCCGAAATCCGTGGCGTACTATCCGCACATCGGCATGCTGCCGCATCCGTCCTGTTGGACGATCCCACGGCAGTCTCCGACGCC
>CAYSHJ010001210.1:0-9805 GCA_964430385.1 uncultured Planctomycetaceae bacterium | reverse complement strand
TCCAACCGTTCCGAAGATACTTGTAAAGAGTCCGAAATATCGACGAGTTTAATTTCGTATGCCATCGGCTGCATGATGGGCCGCTACAGCCTGGACAAGCCTGGCCTGATTTACGCCCACAGCGGCAACGTCGGCTTCGATCCCGGCCAGTACCGCACCTTCCCAGCCGATCCGTACGGTATTGTCCCGCTCACCGAAACCGACTGGTTCCCCGACGATGCCGCCCATCGCTTCATCGAGTTCCTCAGCGTGGCGTGGCCGGGGAATTTGACCACGGATAACACGGAGAGCACGGATCAGAAAAAGAAAGACGACACAGAATCTGATTCTTCTTTATCCGTGTCCTCCGCGTTATCCGTGGTCAAATCGTCTTCTCACCTCGAAGAGAACCTGAAGTTCGTGGCCGAGAGCCTCGGCCCGAACAACGGCGAGTCCCCCCGCGACACGCTCCGCCGCTATCTCGCCACCGGCTTCTTCAAGCACCACCTTCAGACCTACAAGCGGAGACCGATCTACTGGCTGTTCTCCAGCGGCAAGCAGCGGACCTTCCAGTGCCTCGTCTACCTGCACCGCTACCACGAAGGAACGCTCGCCCGAATGCGCACCGAGTACGTCATCCCACTCCAAAGCCAGCTCGCCGCCCGCATCGACCAACTCGAAGGGGACAAGGCCAAGGCAGGTAGCACCAGCCACCGCAACAAACTCCAGAAGGAGCAGAACGATCTCAAGAAACAGCAGGCCGAACTGCTCACCTTCGAAGAAAAGCTGAAGCACGCCGCCGACCAGAAAGTCAGCCTCGACCTCGACGACGGCGTGAAGGTGAACTACGCCAAGTTCGGCGACCTGCTGGCCGAAGTGAAGGTGGTCTGTGGTACAAAGGATGAGGAATAGGCAGACGCAGACGCAGACGCCGTGGTTGGTAGGAATTCAATGACTCGCTGAAGTTCGGGGGCTGACGCCGCCCGGCTCGCCCAAAAACTGGAATGGAGAGAATCATGCAAACGACGATGGAAGTAGAAAACATGCAGATGACTCTGCCCGAATTGCTGGACCAGTTGGTTCCGGGGGATGAAGTCATCCTCACCCGGAACCATCAGACGGTGGCGAAGCTCGTCAGCGAACCAACCAAGAAACGCCAGCCCCGCAAGGCAGGAAACTGTACCGGCATGATCCGAATCGTTGCCGACGACGATGAGCATCTTGAGGACTTCGAGGAGTACATGTGATGCGGCTGCTACTCGATTCCCACACATTTCTGTGGTTCGTATTGAAAGATCCACAGTTGAGCCGTGCGGCGGACGCTCTCATCACCGACCCGGCGAATGACATCCTGGTGAGTCCGGCAACTTATTGGGAAATCGCTATCAAAGTGGGCAAGAAGAAGCTCGACCTGTTGGCGTCCTATGACGACTTCCTGAAGCGGGGCATCGAAGGTAACGACTTCGAGGTTCTTCCGATCGCGACGAAGCATACGTCATTGCTGACAACCATGCCGATGCACCACAAAGACCCGTTCGACCGGCTGCTCATTGCACAGGGTCTGGTGGAACAGATTCCGATTGTGAGTGTCGATTCAGCGTTCGATGCCTACGGCGTGACGCGGCTTTGGTGAAAACTGATGAGCGAGCTTATCTGCAGACTCACCGAGCGCCTTGATCCGGTCATTCGGACATATCCGGACACAAGCGGACGCGGGGCCTTCGAGGGTGATCAACAAGAAGCACGGCAAATCAACGAAAAATCGAAATGACAAACTGACCGGCGACATCCTTCGGACACAAACCTGACAAATCACGAGCATGAGCGACCTGAATCAAATCCATACGGCGCTGGAACGCCTTTTCAACGAGGAAGGGCAGCACATCGTCTTTTGGAACGATCCTGACAAGGAGTTTCAGAACACGTTGCCGTTCCTCATGCTTGATGGCGTCACCACGCTGCGGCTCGATGAGGTCGGGGCGCTCGAAGTCAAAATTCGCCTGGAGCGGGACGAACCCACGGGTAAATTTCTGCTTTACGCTCCGACCGAGGAACCCGATCCCCAAGACGACTGGCTGCTCGATATTCGTCTCTACAGCGGCAGTTTTCGGGCAGATCGTGCTTCCATCCTGCTGCAAGAGCTTGGATTGCTCACGGCGAGCCTGCGAGAGCATCTGCTGAAATACCGGAAGTTTTTTGATGCCAAGGAACGGCTCCAGAAGATCAAGAATCTGGTCGCTCCGGATGACGTTTCCGCCGACCTCGACCGCAAGATGATCGCCGTGGTCGCTAAGGCCGACCCGCCGGAACTGTTCAATCTGGTGCGGACCATTTTCCACGCCTGGACCGAAGCCGGGAGCGAAATCGACCTCGACAATCCGCCCGCCGTGTGGGGCCAGATCGAAAAGTTCGATCTCGACGTTCCGTTCTGGCAGATGGTTAAAGCGACTTTCGGGTACGAGGAAGAAAACCCCACGCTGAAGAATTTTCTGCTACGGCTCGTGCTGACTGATTATGCCCATCACCTAAAGGGCGACGTGCCGCAGTCGATCCGTGGCCTGCTCTTGCCTCGCACCGGCTGGTCCAACGCCGTCGTCTGTCTGGCGCAGTGGCGGGACAGCAGCAGTAAGGGAACCAGTTACGACCGGCTCTCGGCGGAAGCCGCGGCGTTCCTCAAGATCGAAGATCATCTGCCGAACCTGGAGATCGACCAACTGCTCGAAGTGATGACCTTCCTGGCGGTCGAGAAACGGATCGCCAGCAGCCTGCGGGAACGGGTTCAAACCACCGCAGACACGATCAATGCCGACGACGTGCGAGCCATTGCCACCCGCCGTCAGTCCGGGCATTGGGCCTCGCTCACGGTGGCCGGTTCCACGGATGCCCCACGGCAGGCACTCCATGCCGTTTACGATGCGCTCGTGGCGGCGGCTGATTTCTACGCCCTGCGGAACCTGCACAAGAGCGGCTTCGATTATCCCGACGCCGCTACGATGTACGGAGCCTACGAGTCGGAGCTTTACCGCTTCGACCAACTCTATCGACACTTTTGCGAGTCGGCAGATACGGCAGAGGCAGCGGGCTGGAGCATCCTCAAGCCGTTGCGGGCCGACATTGAGGCGCATTACGTCAACTGGTATCTGACCAACTTGGCTCTCGCCTGGGGCAAGTTCATCGAGCCGCCCCAATACTTTTCAAGCAGCGGGCTATTGTCCAAGTGGCAGATCAACAACGTGACGAACCAGTATCGGTTTTATGACCGAAACGTGCGGCCCTGGCTGGAAGAGGGCGACAACCGGCGAGCGTTCGTCATCATCAGTGATGCCTTCCGCTACGAAGCGGCTCAGGAACTCACCACGGAACTCAACGGCAAGTACCGCTTCGAGGCCACGCTATCGTCTCAGCTTGGCGTGCTGCCGTCGTACACGGCGTTGGGGATGGCAAGCCTGCTTCCGCACAAGACGCTGGCCTACAAAGGGACCGACGTTTTGGTGGACGGCAAGTCGAGCATCGCCAGCGAACGGGACGGCATCCTACAAGCCGTGGGCGGGTTGGCCTGCAAGTGCGACGAATTGATGAAGAAGAAAAAGGAAGAAGGCCGAGAGTTCGTCAAGGACAAGCGAGTGGTCTACATCTACCACGACAGGATTGATGCCATTGGCGACGGCAGACGAAACGAACGGGAGACATTCCAGGCCGTTCGGGAAACCATTGACGAACTGGCGGCGCTGGTCGGCTACATCATCAATAACCTGAACGGCCACCACATCGTCGTCACCGCCGATCACGGCTTCTTGTACAGCCAGACAATCCCAGGCGAGACCGAGAAGAGCAAAGTTGCGGACAAGCCGGATGGTACGGTGGTGGACAACAAGCGTTATCTGTTGGCCCACAACCTATGCGACCATCCGGAGGTCTGGCACGGAAGGACGAGCGTAACTGCCGAGGTCGAGGGAGACATGGATTTCTGGATTCCAAGGGGAATGAATCGCTTCCGATTTACCGGCAGTCTCTACTTCGGCCACGGCGGGGCGATGCCGCAGGAAATTGTCGTCCCGGTCGTCACGGTGAAACACATTCGGGGCAAGTCGGCTCAGGACACGAAGCCGAAGCCGGTGACGGTCCAGGTGCTTAGCAACAACCACCGGATCACCAGCGCCTATTGTCGCTTCCAGTTGATTCAGATGGAGGCCGTCAGCGATCGAGTGAAACCGATCACGCTCCGAGTCGCCGTCTACGAGGGCGAGGAACCCGTGACGGACATCCAAACTGTGAAGTTCGAGAGCAGTTCCGGCAATCTGGACGAGCGGAAGAAGTGGGTCAGCCTCGTTCTGAAAGAGCGGCAGTACAACAAGAAAACTCTTTACCGCCTTGTGCTGCGGGACGCCGAAACTGGCATCGAGCAGCAGAGCGTGGAAGTAATTATCGACAGGGCATTCACCGATGACTTCTGAAATCAATACCTCTGACACCGGACTGGATGACCTCCTGAACCAACACTTTCCGGGCAAGGTCGTTCGCAAAGACTTGACCAAGTTGGTCAAGGAAGGTGCGAACGTGCCGGTCTACGTCCTGGAATATCTGCTGGGGAGTTACTGCGCCTCGAACGACGAAGCGGTGATCGAGGAAGGACTGCGAACCGTCAAGAAAATTTTGGCCGAGAACTACGTCCGACCCGACGAAGCCGAGAAGGTGAAATCCACGATCCGGGAGCGGGGCAGCCTGAAAGTCATCGATAAGGTGACGGTGACGCTCAACGAGAAGCGGGACGTGTACGAGGCGTTGCTCGGCAACCTGGGCGTGAAGGGGATCGAGGTTCCCAGCGCCATCGTCAAGAATTTCGAGAAGCTGCTCGTCGGCGGTATTTGGTGCATCATCACTCTGGAGTATTTCTTCGAGGAAGACCAGAAGGGTTCACCGTTCGTGCTGCGGGATTTGAAGCCGATTCAGATGCCGAACATGGACCTGGAAGAATTGTTCCAGGGACGGCGGGCGTTCACCGAACAGCAGTGGATCGACGCCCTGTTGCGTTCGACCGGCATGGAGCCGGCAAACTTCCCAGAGCGGGTGAAGTGGCATTTGCTGGCTCGCATGATTCCGCTGATCGAGAACAACTTCAACCTCGCCGAGCTTGGACCGCGAGGCACGGGCAAGAGCCACATCTACAAGGAAATCAGTCCCAACAGCATCCTGGTTTCCGGTGGGCAAACCACGGTCGCCAACCTGTGCTACAACATGGCCCGGCGTCAGGTTGGTTTGGTCGGCGTGTGGGATGTGGTGGCCTTCGATGAAGTGGCGGGCATCTCCTTTAAGGACAAGGATGGCGTCCAGATCATGAAGGATTACATGGCGAGCGGGTCGTTCGCTCGTGGCCGCGATTCGATCAACGCCTACGCCTCAATGGTGTTCGTCGGCAACATCAACCAGCCGGTCGATACGCTGGTGAAAACGAGTCATCTCTTCGCTCCATTTCCGGAAACGATGATCGACTCGGCCTTCTTCGACCGCTTCCACGCCTACGTCCCCGGCTGGGAGATTCCGAAGATGCGGCCTGAGTTCTTGACGAACCAGTACGGCCTCATCGTGGACTATCTGGCCGAGTGGCTGCGGGAGATGCGAAAGCGGAACTTCGCTGATGCGATCAACAAGTATTTCAAGCTGGGACGTGATCTGAACCAGCGGGACACGATTGCGGTCAAGCACACCGTTTCTGGCCTTCTGAAGCTGCTGTATCCCAACGAGGAATACGACAAGGAGGCCGTGCGTCGCTGCCTGGAGTACGCCCTTGAAGTCCGTCGCCGGGTGAAAGAGCAGTTGAAGAAGATCGGCGGCATGGAATTCTTCGACGTTCACTTCTCCTACATCGACACGGAAACGATGGAAGAGAAATTCATCAGCGTCCCCGAACAAGGTGGTGGATCGCTAATTCCTGACGGCCCACTAAATCCCGGTGTCATGCACACAGTCGCCGTGGGCAGCGGTGGTCATCTCGGCCTGTACCGAATTGAAACTCAAGTGACAGCGGGCAACGGATCGCTCAAGATGTCCGGTTTCGGATCAAACTCCCAAGCCAAAGAAGCGGTGAAAGTCGGCTTCGATTACTTCAAAGCCAATGCCACCCACGTCAGTGCCTCCATCAAAGCTCTGGACCACGACTACCACTTCCACGTTGTCGAACTCCACAACACCGGCCCAACGAATGCGATGACATTGGCGGCGTTCGTCGCCCTTTGTTCGGGAGTCTTCGGCAAGCCGATCCAGCAACAAATGGTCGTCCTGGGCAGCATGAGTCTCGGCGGCAACATCATCCCCGTCGAAAACTTGGCCGAGTCGCTTCAAGTCGCTCACGATGCCGGAGCCAAACGCATCTTGCTCCCAATGGCCAGCGTGCGTGACATCCCCACGATTCCCGGTGAATTGTTCGCCAAATTCCAAACCGGATTTTATTCAGACCCAACCGACGCAGTTTTCAAGGCGTTGGGAGTGCAATGAAGCACACCACGATTCATTCCAGGAAGTTTGCTCTGACACAGGTTGAGGAATTATGGACAAGGGTGCGCACTTCTATTGCTGCGACTTTCAAGTTCACACACCACGGGATACGAATTGGAACGGCAGTCGTCCGGTTTCTGATGGCGACCGGAAGTCATACGCAGAGAAGTTCATTACGGCCTGCCGAACAAAAGGGCTTCAAGCTGTCGCCATCACCGATCATCACGACCTCTGCTTTTTCCCGTTCATCAAGGAAGCCGCTGCGACTGAGACGGATGACTGGGGCACACCAATTCCTCCAGAGCAACGCATCGTCGTGTTTCCAGGGATGGAACTAACTCTTGGCGTTCCTTGTCAGGCACTTCTCATTCTCGATGCGACGTTTCCGACTCAACTCCTCTCAACGCTTTACACAGTCCTTGCGGTCACTCAGAACGACATTCAACAACCGGCACATGCACCAACCACTCGGCTTTCGGACATCAATTCCCTCGACCTTCTTTGCGAAATGCTCGACAGGATCGACTATCTGAAAGGCCACTACATTCTTCTGCCAAATGTTAGCGAAGGCGGAAACACGACAATTCTACGAAGTGGCTTTTCGGGAAGTTATGCGTCGATGCCTTGTGTCGGTGGTTATCTCGACGGATCGGTCTCCCAGCTTGGAACTGGAAACCGAGCGATCCTCGAAGGTCGGAACAAAGACTATGGATTCAAACCGCTCGGCCTGTTTCAAACATCTGACAATCGACGTGAAGACTTTGCTGAACTCGGAAGACATCGAAGTTGGATCAAGTGGGCAACGCCAACGGCGGAGGCACTTCGGCAAGCGTGTCTGGCAAGAGAGACAAGAATCTCTCACACGCAACCACAGCTTCCCTCATTGGTGATCGAACACTTTGAGGTTTCCAACTGCAAATTTCTTGGCCCGATCAATATCGAGTTCAACACACAGTTCAACTGCTTTATCGGCGGGCGTGGAACTGGGAAATCGACAATCCTCGAATATCTGCGATGGGGTCTTTGTGACCAACCGCCTACGTTTGCTGACGAGGATGAGGGAGTCGGATACCAAGCCAAGAGGGCTACGCTTATCGACAAAACTCTGATTCCTTTCCAGGGAATTGTCACTGTTGGATTCTTGTTGGACAGTGTGCCGCACGTCGTCCGCAGACATTCGCACACTGGCGACATCTCACTCAAATTCGGCAACGACGAATTCCGTCCTTGTACCGAAGATGACGTTCGTGACCTTCTCCCAATTCAAGCCTACAGCCAGAAGCAACTGAGTGCCGTTGGAGTCCGCACGGATGAACTAATTCGGTTCATTAGGGCTTCGGTAATCAAGCAACTCACCGAGATTGCAAGTAGTGTCAACGGTCTGAAAACGCAAATTCGGTCCAGTTACGGGTTGCTTAGGCGTAAGCGTGACCTTCGGAAAGAAATTGACCGTGACCAACTTGAACTCGATTCGCTGTCAAAGCGGGTGGAGGCTCTCCGTGGAGAACTCAAGGGCTTAGCTCCAGCAGATCAGAAGGTATTGAGCGATCACGACCTCTTTCTTCAAGAAGAGCAGCAGGTCGATCAATTCTCCCGTGATCTTAATCGCCTGCGAGAAATGACAAATGAGTTCTCGATCAACATTTCCAGGATGCCCTCATCCGCACAGAAAGAGGCAACCCTTCCTGACATCGAGCTTCTAAGCAAGATCGAGACCAGCTTGAAATCTGTGTTTTCTACAGCACAGGCGCAGATCAACGCCTTAATTGGCCTTGTTGGCCAGACAAGCCCTGAGATCGAGAAATACGAATCGCACTTAGCCGAATGGAGAGTCATCTTCGATTCTCACTGTGTTCAGTACGAAGAGGCCAAGCAGCGGGCGACATCGCATACTTCGCAACTAAAGCAGATAAAGGAAGCTGAGGATCGGGTCAAGAGTCTGCGAACCGTGGTAGCTGACAAGCGTGATAAGTGTGCCAAGCTCGGCACACCTGAAACGGATTACGAGAAAGCACGAGAAGACTGGCTTCGTGTTTACAGCACACGAGCCGAATTGCTGACTCAGAAATGCAATGAGTTGACGGCACTCTCATCGCAACGCATCCGAGCGACACTCAGAAGAGGGGCCGGAGCGGAGCAAGCGAAAGAGAAACTGCTTGCGATATTCAGTGGCACCAAGGTTCGCACAAAGAAGGCTGAAGACCTCTTCGATTATCTTTCAAGCCAGCCTGAGCCAATCGTGGAATGGAATCAGGTCGTTGGTGAACTTGAACGGATAGCTCTCATTCCAAAGATCGACGGGGCGAAAGTTGAGTTGCCCGACACGCCCATTCTGAACAGAACAGGATTCTCTGGTTCCGACATCGAGAGACTGGCGACAAAATTGAATGTCGAAGAATGGATCGACATCTCTTTGGTCGAACTCGACGACGTTCCTGTGTTTGAATACCGCCAACGTGACGGTGAGTACATACGGTTCTCTGAGGCGTCGGCGGGGCAACAAGCAACAGCACTTCTGCGAGTTCTTCTGAATCAAGAAGGCTCACCTCTCCTGATTGACCAGCCGGAGGAAGACCTCGATAACCAGGTCATTCGGGACATCGTTCAAGAACTCTGGAAGGCAAAACGCAACCGGCAAATAATCTTCAGCAGTCACAATGCGAACATCGTAGTCAATGGCGACGCCGACCTTGTTGTTTGCTGTGACTACCGCACTGCTGGCGACCATTCTGGCGGGAAAATCAAATGCCAAGGAGCAATTGATGTCGAAGAAATGAACAAAGAAATCACCGTTGTAATGGAAGGCGGCGAAGAAGCATTCCGACTCAGAAAGGCCAAGTACGGTTTCTAGCTTCGTCAACCTCGACCTGTGCCAAGTGCTTGCCCAACGCCGACGAAAGTCCTCAATGGCCGCGGGGACGAGGTCGGCTAGCGTCGTGCCGGGGTAACGTCACGCCGAAAAGTCATGGAGATGTCCCGCAAACGGGCGTTTGCTGCCTCGCGACGAAATTGATCCCCAAGCGAATTCGCTTGGGGATCGACTCGGAGAGCCAGCGGTCAGAATCGGCCACCGGTTTCGTCTTCCAATCCAGGGGCTTCGGCGTCTTCCTGGCCGGGAACCGGCGTCTCGTAGCAATACTCCTGGGCCTTCGCCAGACAGAAGAGCAGAGCCGGCAAGTCAGAGGGTTGGTAGGACGCGGCGTCCTTCCATTGGCCTGACTTCGAATCTAGGTAGCGGCGGGGATTGATCGTCACAGAACGAAAAAATCGAACCGAGCCGTCCTCGCCTGTCCCTTCATTGAGCCAGATAGCAACTCCAATTCCACTGGCGAAC
>CAYSHJ010001209.1:0-9263 GCA_964430385.1 uncultured Planctomycetaceae bacterium | reverse complement strand
GTGCCGAACCTGCACGAAGCGAACGCCCCGCTCGATCAGCCGCCGAGCAATCAAGATCTGCCGCGCCTGCGTGCCGGGGCCGTAGGCGTCGAGGATGTGCCTCGGCTCGCGGCTGACGTCGAACGCCTCTTCCGCGTCGCGCTGCATGCGGAACGATAACTCGAACGATTGAATGCGAGCTTCGAGCTGCGCGTCTCCCGGCCGCTGCTGCTGATGCCGCCGGTTGAGCGTTTGCAGCAGATCGAGCTGCCGCCGCTGCTGCGGGATGCTGAGCCGGTCATTGCGGATGTTCTCGATCAGTTTTTCGATCTCGGTCGCGTTCGTGTCGATGTACGTGCCTTGATAAACTCCGGGCAGAAAGCCCGCTTGCCAGTTTTGCGATTCTTGAATCGGATAGCCGCCGGGACACATGGCGATGAAACCGGGTAGGTTTTGGTTGTCGCTGCCCAAGCCATACGTCAGCCATGACCCGACGCTCGGCCGAATCAACCGCGCCTCGCCGCAGTTCATCAGCAAGAGCGATGGCTCATGGTTCGGCACGTCGGCGTGCATCGAACGAATGACGCAAATGTCGTCGATCGATGCGGCCGTGTGCTCGAACAACTCGCTGACCTCGATGCCCGACTTACCGCGCGGCCGGAACTTGAATGGCGAGCGAAACGCCGCGCCGGTCTTCCGCTCGGTCGCCAGGTTGAACGGCAATTCTTTGCCGTGGTACGTGTCGAGCGACGGCTTCGGATCGAACGTGTCGACATGCGACGGCCCGCCATTCATGAAGAGATGAATAACTCGCTTGGCCTTCGCGGGGAAATGCGGTTTCTGCGGTGCGAGCGGATTCAAGACCGAGTCGCTCGCAGCCATCGCAGGCGTCGCTTCCAAAAGCCCGGTCTGCCGCATCAACGACGCCAGTCCGATGGCCCCGAAACCCAGACCGGATCGGGCGAGAAGTTCACGTCGGGAAAGGTGGAGAGGGAGCATGACGATTCAGTTTTCTCAGGAAAGAATGATGAACGACTATTGTGTCTCTTCGACTTCAAGCAGCCGCAGCACCTCTTCGTGTGAGTACGATTTCCCTTCCCCCATCTCTTTCCGAATCCGCGCACACTCAGCGATGAGCTTGGGGCTGCGTTCGAGAAGAAAATCGAGAAGGTCATCATCCAACGGCAAGACTGCGAACGTGGCTCGGCCTGGAGTCTCCACGATCGTGCCGTGAGTTCCGGCGGCATCCAAGATGGTTCTGATCGGTGTCTCTAGGTTAGTTAGCGTCATGAGGTGGCTCCAAGTACGCGGCGGAATCGGACTTACTCAGGATTTGACGAATGTAAACGATGTCGTCGACAATGTCGTAGAAGATGCGGAATTCGCCGACTTTCAGGCGATACTCCGTCGGTGCCGGCTGACGCAGGCTCTTGACACGAGCCTTACTTGTCTTTGTCGGTGAAGTCGAGAGCACTTGTCGAATTTGGCTGAGGATCGCACTTCGGTCGAATGCTCTTAGGTTGCGCAACTGGTTCAACGATTCTTCCGAGTACTCGATTGCGAAAGCCATCGTCTCCCTTTCCTAGGAATCGCAGTCCAAATTCGCTGTTACTTTCGCAGTACGGGTCCATTCCCGGAAACGGCGACGGCATGTTGGCAGTTCCCAAAGTCGTAGGCACATGGAATGTGCCTGCTACTCTTAATCCACGAACTGGAACTCGTTCGAGAGCAACAGCACTTGCGCGAGCTGTTCCCACGACGAGAGCGGGGTGTCGGGAGTTTGTGGGTTCGGGCCTTTCGGGAAGTCGGCGGAGAAGTCCCAGACCTTGTTGAAACCGTTTTCGGCAGTGGCCAATTTCGGCGACCAACTGAAGCTGTCGGAGTTCTCATTCGTGCGGCTGGTGACGATGAAGTCGAGCGATTCGCCGCGGCGGACCGGCGTCGCGGCGACGAATGTGTTGGCGGACTGCCTGTGAGCGATCCAGCGGGCTCGCTCGCCGTGTTGCCTGGACCAGGCCACGGCCATCACGCCGTCTCCTTGCTCGCTGTCATGCTTGAGTTGTCCGGAGATAACCACCGTCATGTCGCCCGGAGCGGTCCAGCGAACGATCGCTGAATGCTGAGTATCTCCGGGATGTCCGCCGTTCGCGTGCCACAAGACCCAGCCGAGTTTTTCATCCGGCAACTTTGGTCCTCCTTGCCAAGCCGAGCCGGTCCAGTGTGGCAGTTTGCTGAAGCTCTTGAGGGATTTCGTTGCCGCATCGTACTCGCCGAAGCCGAATTGCCAGGTCGGTGCCGTTGGCGTTTCTTGCTGAGCGTCACGAAGGAATTGCTCGGCCAGTCCGAGTTCGTCGGCCGAAGGCTCGCGGCCATAGACGAGACGAAACAACGTGGTGATGTCATGGCGAGCGGGGGGCGTCAGCCCCCTGATGCGATCAGCGGAGATCGGCTTTATTTCTCGAACCGGTGGGGTGAGCTGCTCATCCGAGGTCGACTCCCTCTGACTCATCAGGGCGCTGACGCCCCCCGCTCGCCGTAAGTCGTCGGCGCGAGCCGCCAGAGCACGGGCTTGTTCGATTACTAATGGGCTGTTGCGGAGGAACAGCGTTTGCTGCGGAACCGAGGTCACGAAGCGAGAGGGCGCATGCGTGTCGGGACTGGCAAAGTCGAACGTGCGCAGCACGAGCGGCAGATTCTGGCGATCAATGAAACCGTAAACGGTGCGGCATGTCGCGAACGGCGGCTTGAGTACATCGGTCGCCGGGCCGCCGACTGTGTTCCGCAGCCGACCCGACACGAACAGCAGCGAGTCACGTAGCGACTCCCAATCCATCCGGCGGCGGTTCATGTACGAGAGCAACCGGTTTTCGGGATCGGCGAGCGGGGGGCGTAAGCCTCCAGATGCATCCGATTTGAGAGCGGTGTCGTGCAAGCGTTCGTGACCATCAGGGGGCTGACGCCCCCCGCTCGCCTGCCTCCACGCTGCCGACAGCATCAGTTCGCGGTGCAGCCACTTCAGCGACCAGCCGTGTCCGATCAACTCGGCCGCGAGCCAGTCGAGAAGTTCCGGGTGACTCGCCGGTTCGCAGCGGAGGCCGAAGTCGCTCGGCGTGCGAACCAGCGGAGCGCCAAAGTGCTGCATCCAGACTCGATTGACGATGACTCGCGCGGTCAGCGGATTGGTCGGCGACGCGATGGCCTGGGCGAGTTCCAGCCGGCCGCTGCGATTCGCGAACGGCTTGCGGTCCGGGCCGGCGACGACGGACAGGAATTGGCGAGGAACTCGCGGACCAGGATTGCCTTGCTGGCCGCGCAGGAAGACATACGGCTCGAACGGATTGTCCTCTTCGACCAACGTCATGGCCATCAGCGGCTTCGCCTCGTCCGCTTTCGGCTCGTGCGAACTGCGGAAGACGCCATACAGCGAGTAATAATCGGCCGCCGGAATGGGGTCGTACTTGTGATCGTGACAGCGAGCACAGGTCACGGTCAGCCCGAGTGCTCCGCGGCAGACGACATCAATACGGTCGTCGATGATGTCGTTGATGTTATTTAAGAATCGCCGGCCGAGCGTCAGAAAACCAAGAGCCGGCAGAGACGCGGTCCGCTCCGGTTCCGGCAACAAGTCGGCCGCGATCTGCCGGATGAGGAACTGATCGTACGGCATGTCCTGGTTGAGCGACCGAATGACCCAATCGCGGTACGTGTACGCGAACGGATAATTGCGGTCCTCCATGAAGACATAGCCCTTCGTGTCGGCATAACGCGCCACGTCGAGCCAGTAGCGTCCCCAACGCTCGCCGTAGCGTGGCGCGGCGAGCAAACGATCGACGACGTGTTCGAACGCTTGCGGTGACGGATCGGCTTCGAACGCGACGATCGCTTCCGGCGTCGGAGGCAAGCCGTGAAGATCGAACGTCGCGCGGCGGAGCAGAGTGCGGCGATCGGCCTCGCGCGACGGTGCTAATTGGACCTCTTCCAGTTTCTTCAGTACAAAGCGATCAACCGCCGTGCGCGGCCAAGCGACGTCCGCCACATCGGGCACACGCGGCATCACGACCGGTTGAAACGCCCAGTGCTTACGGATTTGAAACGGCGATGGCTCACCCGGCTTCGCAGCCGGCCACGGAGCTTCTGCCGTGATCCAGGCTTCAAACGCCGCAATCGTATCGTCCGGCAGCTTTTTGTCGGGCGGCATCTTCAAATCCTTGTCGGAGTGCCGCAGCGCTTCGAGTACCAAGCTCTCCACCGGTTTCCCCGGCACGATCGCCGCTGCCGTATCGCCTCCTTTGAGAAGTGCTTGGCGCGAGTCGACGCGCAAACCGCCGCTGACGTTGTCTCCGCCGTGGCATTTGAAACAGACCTCGACCAACACGGGACGAATCTTCGTTTCGAATAACTCCAACGCGGACGATGGTTCGGCGGCGGACGATCGCTGAGTCGCCGAAAAACACAAACCGACTGTGACGGCAACGGCGATCAGGCCGCTTCGTCGGACCAACGACCAAAATTGAAAACGTTGAGCGGTCATGGATTCTCTGGACGGGATGCGGAGTGCGATGCGGCGAGATCGCCGGAAAATCGCGGACGGACTCGTCAATTGTCACTGACATCAGTTTGCGGATTCGAAGCTCCCTTAGCCAGCCCGACGGTTTCGGTCGGTCGTGTCGCGTGGCACAATGGTGCGGTTCCCAACCTGGCTGTGACCGGAGAGTCTTCTGTGAGACGAACAATTCGATTTGCTGCTGGCCGACGAGTGTTTGGCTTGCTCGCTGTGTTTGTGATTGTGTTTTGGAGTACCACTCCGGCGCAGGCTCAATCGCCGCATGCGGGCTGCGCGAGCGAAACGCCGTGGGCCTCGAGGCCTCTAGGTCCATCGTTTGTCGTGGTTCCGCCAGTTCTCTCACCGTCCGCTTCAACCGCCTGGGTTCCCTTGCGAGCCGAAGTCTATCGGAGTGACCTAGAGAAGGACGATGCGCCGTTGCAGCTCATCGTGCCGGAACGAGTGCTGAACCGGTTGTTGACGGACGAGCGGCGGGAGAGCGGTCCGGTGCGCGATGTCATTCTTGGGGCGCAAGTTTTCGGCCGTCAGACGACGGTCATTCGCGCACAGTTCGATTGCCGTCCGAGCCGCGATCAGGCCGAGGTGCATTTGGTTTTGCAGGGCGTGGTTCACAGTGACACGGTGGGACTGACTCCACAAGCGGCGGTCAACACATGGGGACGGCATGGGGTTTTCGCCGTCAAGCCGGTGATGTTCGACGGCCGGCAAATCATGACCCGTCGCGCGGCGATGTGGGTCGACGTTCACAATCAGTACGTCGCGGCGTCAACGCCGTTTGAAGGAGTGCCGTTGCTGGACGCAATCGCTCGCGGAACGGCGCTGTCATCCGCCGAGCTGCAGCGTCCGCAAGCCGATGCCGAGACGGCCGCGCGGCTCGTATCGCAACTTGGCCGGGAGTTCAATCGGCAAACCGACCGGCAGTTGGCTCAACTGAATCGCAGATGGCGAGACGAACTGCAAACCAAGTTCGGCGATGTTTGGCCCGAACAACTTTCGCTGCGGACGACGGAGTCGCAATTGCTATTGTCGGCCGCATGGGCGGATACGCCCAGCGTAGACGGGGCACTCCGTGACCCGAACTTCGCGTCACGGAGTGACGCGGCTACTGTGGACGACTCAATCACACTCCGCGTTCACGAGAGCGCGATCAATGCCTGGTTGCGGCGTTCGTCTCTTGCCGGCAAGACGTACTCGGAGACTCAGCTTCGCAATCTGTTCGAGTCGTTCGTGGCCAACCTCGGTGGCCGCATCGTGGTCAAGGAGGAAACTCCGACCGCAGCGCTGTTGGTCAAACCAGCGCTGATCCGACTGGCCGACCGCGACCCCGTGATCGTGAAGCTCGAAGACAGCCGCCTGCTGCTGACGATTCGAGCCAGCGTCGAGGTCGCGGGCCAAACAGTGCTGGCGCAAGACGACATCACAGTGCCGTTGTCTTGGAACGGCCAGAGTGATGTTTGGCTTGTGCATGCTGGTCCGTTGGCCTTCGCAAAAGCCGATGAAGGCGTTTCATTGTTCGGCATGATCGCGACGCTCGTGCGAGGCCAACTCGCTGCCATGTTCCCGGACATCGAATTGCCTAAGTCGATCGAACTGCCGGCCTCAGAGACTCCACTGAAGTCGCTGCGGCTGGAGAAAGCGGAAGCGTCCTCCGGCTGGCTGAGGTTGTCGCTGGGAGTCGAGAAACCGGCCGCGCCGAGTACCGAGTCCTCAATACCACGAACAACGACGTCCGCGCGAGAAGTTCATGAATCATCCGCAAGAGCGCGGTCACGGCGGAACGGGTAATCCAGCTTCCTTCAGGAAGAGCTTCATGTCGTCCCACACGTCCTTCTTCGCGGACGGCTGGCGCAACAGATACGACGGGTGATAGGTACACAGGACCTTCGCGCGGCCGTATTGGAGAAAGCGGCCTCGCAGACGGCCGATGCTGTCCAGCGTGTTCAACAAGTTCTGAGCGGCCGTCGCGCCCCAGCAGATGATGTAGTCGGGATCGATGATGGCGATTTGGCCGTCGAGATACTCGCGGCAATTCGCGGCTTCTTGCGGCAGCGGCTTGCGGTTGCCCGGCGGTCGGCAACGGAGCACGTTGCAAATGTAAAGCTCCTCGCGCTTCAGTCCGCTGGCCGTGATAATGCGATCCATCAATTGTCCCGCCGCCCCGACGAACGGAATTCCTTGAGCGTCCTCGTCGGCACCCGGAGCTTCGCCGACGAACATGATGCGAGCGTCCGGGCTCCCGACCCCGAACACCGTCTGCGTTCGCGCTTTGGCTAACTCCTCACAGCGCGTACAAGCGGCGACACGTTGCCGGAGCTGATCTAACCGCCACTGCCGGTCCTCGCGCGATCCAGCCGGATACGGACTCGGTTCCGTCGGCCGCACGATCACCGGCAACAGATGCGCGGTGGAACTTGCTCCTGATGCCGTCGCCGTCTGCCCGTCCGACGGCTTGCTTATCGCTGCAACGGGTTGTGAGCGCAACGGCGTGGAGCTTGACCGTGCTGGCGGCGAGGCGGACGGTGTCGCTCGCGACGACGGCGACTTTTCATTCGCCGGCGTGGCGATTCGTTTTCGCGGCGGCATCGGGAGGTGACTCAGTCCCGCGCGCCGCCAACCTTCCAGCTCTTGCCGCAATGCGCGAGCCAACCGTGACGGTACATCGTCAGACATGGATTATTTCACGATCTCAAGTAGTTCGACATCGAAGATCAACACGGCGTTCGGACCGATGGACCCGTCCGGCGAGCCTTCCTCACCATAGCCCAAGTCCGGCGGAATGAAGACCTGCCATTTGTCGCCGACCTTCATCTTCTTCAGCGCTTCCGTCCAGCCTTTGATGACTCCGTTGACGCGGAATTCTGCCGGTTGTTCAGCCTTGGTGGGTTTCTCACCCTTGTACGACTGATCGAACATTTTGCCATCGGTCAGTTTTCCGCGGTAATGGACGCGGACTTTATCGGTCGCTGCCGGTGAGGCTCCCGTTCCGGTCGCCAACACACTGTACTGCAAACCGCTTGGAAGCGTTTTCACGCCCTTCTTGTCCTTATTAGCTTCGAGGAATTCTTCGCCGGTCTGGCGATTCTTGCCCCCTTGTTCGCGCTGCTTCGCCATCATCTTTGCCTGAATCTCGCGCTGAAATGCCAAGGACACGGCTTGTATCTCTTCGTCCGTGAATTCGGAATCGTTGCCATCCACAGCATCTTGAAGACCTTTCATTATCCGCTTCATGTCAGTTGAGAATCCCTGCTCCTGGAGCTGCTTCATTCCGAGTCCTAACTGGCGGCCCATCGCATAACTGACCTTGTCCATCATCTCTTTCTTGTTCGTGGCCTTCTTGCCCAAGGCGTTGGGATCGGCTGTCAGGTCCAGCTCGACGCTGTCTTTCTTGCCTGCGTCTTGTTTGGTCTTCGGAGCCGACTTCGCCTTCACCGGCTTTTCGTTGTCCTGCGCGACCGCGAGTCCCACGACCACAACCAAACTCAACATTGCTACCCACAGTCGCATGATTCAACCTTTCTGTGAAGGAGTCTCGTACCAAAAGGCCAGAGTCTAGGCAGCCTTTTCGCAAGGAACAAGCAGTCGAAGCCGACTTCATCGGTCACCATGATCCGCTTGCGGCCTTTTGCCGCCGGCCACTACAACGCGGCCGTTGAAAAGGAAGCGTCGCATGCCGAATTTTGCCTCACGAATTCAGGGACCGGTCGCGGTCATCGGCGACGTTCACGGACAAGTGGACAAGCTGGACGCCGTCTTGGCCAAGCTGCGCCAAGTACCGGATTACTCGCGACGTTGGATCGTGTTCATCGGCGATGTCGTCGATCGCGGGACCGATCCGAAAGGGGCGATCGATCGGCTGCTGAAGCTGCAACGCGAGCATCCTCAAACCACCCTCGTCATCGGCAACCACGAGCTGGCGATGGCCGGAGCATTGGGGCTGGTGCCGACTCCGCCATACTCCGACTGGTCGACGCAATGGGTGCAGTTCTACGGCAGCGAGTCGACGTTTGCGTCGTACGGCGTCGCTCACGGTGACTTGCCCGCGCTGAAAGCCCAGTTGCCGCCCGAACACGTCGATCTATTGGCGAATGCTCCGTGGGTCGTGGAACATCCGCAAGTGCTTTTCGTCCACGCCGGTCTTGATCCGAATCAGCCATTCGAGTTGCAACTGCGAATTTTGCGACAGCGCGACTTCACGCTGAACCGCCCGCCGTGGTTGTGCTCAAAGACATTCCTGGACAACGGCGTGCCGGCCGATTGTCCGGTGATGGTCGTTTCCGGCCACGTGCCGATCCCGGAAGTCATCCTCCGCCCAAAGCGGCTGCTCATCGACACAACCGGCGGCTACGACGGAGTCTTGAGCTGCGTGCTGCTTCCCGAACTGGTACTCATCACGTCGGGCGACGAACCGCTTCAGTCACTCGTTGCCGAGCCATCGTGGCACCGACCGTGGTGGAAGTTTTGGTAGCGACGATCCAATCGACCGCTATTTCCCCTTGCCCAGGAACAGCTTGATCGAGTCGTAGATGGCGTCGCGGTTGTTGATCTCCGAGAGCACGAGGTTTTCGTGCTTGGAGTTGATTCGCTTCAGCTCGCGGATGTAGTCGCCGGAGCCATACGGGCTTTTCACTTGGCCGTAGCAATACAGATTGCAAACCGGCAGCAAGTCGTGAGCCAGCATTTGCAGGCAACTGGCGTTGTCCTCGCCCCAGTTGTCGCCGTC
>CAYSHJ010001208.1:0-2599 GCA_964430385.1 uncultured Planctomycetaceae bacterium | reverse complement strand
ACGATCATTCGCTCGGTCAGCCACGATCAGGCGAATCATTTCGAGGGGCACGCTCGGTTCCTGTCCGGCTACGGACAATTCAAAGCCGGCAGCAGCGAGTCGCATCACCCGATGGTCGGTGCGGTCGTGAACCGCGTGATGGAAAACAAGCATCGCGGGTTGCCGGCAGCGGTTGCGGTCACCGGCGTGTGCCTCAATGGACCGGACTACAGCCCCGGCATCGCGCAAGGGTATTGGAGTTCGCAGTGGCGAGTGCCGATCTGCAATTTTCATCTGCGGGACGCCAGCCTCACCGTCGATGCTCGCAAGCTCGATGATCGGCTGCGCCTGCAACGCTCGTTCGATTCGCTGCGTCGCGGGCTCGATCAAAGCGGCTCAATGGACGCGCTCGACGCCTTCAATCGCCGAGCCATCGACATCCTCACGACCGGCAAAGCTCAGAAGGCGTTCGACATCTCGCAAGAAGACCCGAAACTGCGCGACAAGTACGGCGACGACTACTTCGGCCGCGAAGTGCTGCTGGCTCGGCGGCTGGTCGAGTCCGGCGTCAGCTTCGTTTCGATCCGAGTCCCCGGCAGCGGCCCGAATTCAAAGGCTCACGACTGGGACGACCATGCTGTCAACTGGGACATGCCCACCGCGATGCTGGCTCGCCTGCCGCGCTACGATCACGTCGTCACAACGCTGATCGAAGACCTGTTCGACCGCGGCCTCGACAAGAAAGTCCTGCTGATCGTCACCGGCGAGTTCGGCCGCACTCCGCGTCTCGAATTCAAAGACGGCCGCGTCGGCCGCGACCACTATCCCGGAGCCATGTCGATCCTCGTCAGCGGCGGCGGAATGCCGATGGGCCAAGTCCTCGGCCAAACCAACCGCTTCGGCGAGCACCCCGTCGATCTGCAACACGACCCGCACGACATCCTCGCCACGATCTACAAACACCTCGGCATCGATCACACCCAAGAATTCCTCGATCCGCAAGGTCGGCCGATTCCGCTGACAAGAGGAACGCCGATTCGGGAATTGATCTGATTCTATGACGCTCGAGGCGACGGACCACGAACTGCTGCGGCGATGGATCGATAGCGACGAGTTGGCGGCTGAACAGATCTTCGAGCGTTACTCCCACCGGACCTGGAAGCTGGCTGAGAACCTGATCGCACAGCGATTGAAGCCACGTTTCGATGGTGATGACGTCGTGCAAAGCGTATTTCGCACATTTCTGCGACATTCGCGCGACGGCAATTATCAGGTTGGTCCGGCCGAGTCGTTGTGGAAGTTGTTGTCCGCGACTACTCGAAACAAGATCGCTGAGCGAGTCGCGTTTCACATGGCCCAACGCCGCGCCGTCGGTCGTGAGCAGTCATCAGCAGCTGGTGCCGACGATTCGACGGCAGATCAGTTGTTCGCCGCGATCGAACCGTGCGTTGATGATGCGCTCGCGTTGGTCGATGAAGTCACCTCTGCGCTGTCAGGCTTCGATCCCTGGGCCAAACAAATGTTCGAGCACTGCTTGGACGGGCATTCGACCTTCGAGATCGCCAAATTGATGGACTGTTCTCGTTGGTCGGTGCGGAGAACGCTGGACGCCATCGGTCGGGTGATAGAATCGCGTCTCAAGGGGACGCAATCGCAAAAGTAGTCCGGTTACTCAGTGACCGGACCTCCTTTCGTCGTGATTCTCGCGCGGCCCGCAAGATTTCGAGTCCCGGAGTGACTCGTCTACTTTGCCGCCCTTTCGACCGATTTTCGGAAATTCTCCGAATTCTTGCACCCGCGCGTCTTCGGTTCCCTATTCCTCAGTAGAGCGTGGCCTGTGTGGCCGTTAATTGCATGTCCGAGGAATAACGACTTTCTTCCATCGCCATACATTTTCTCCATCCGTTCAAATAAGCTCGTTCGCTGATCAAATTCTCAGCCGAAGGCATTCGCTATGACGCAAGGCGTGTTACGACCGCATGCAGAACTCACACACGACGAGTTCACGGTCATCTCGAACGCTGTCCATGAGTTTGAAGCTCTCTGGCGGCAAACTCGGAACCCGGCCATCGAGCCGTTTCTTCCCCAGCCCGACGAGCCACTTCGTCTACGGTTGTTGATCGAACTGCTGCGGATCGACCAGGAGCATCGCTGGCAGCGTGGTGAGCACCGGCTTCTGGAGAAATACCTCCAAGACTGGCCGGAGCTGACGTCTCAGCCCACCGCGATTCAAGAGCTGCTCGATGCCGAATGCCTGACTCGATTCTGTTTAGACGATTCGCCCACGCGTGACGAATTGCGACAACGCTTTCCCCAATTCGCGGACCTCATCGACCTGGAGCGATTACGCGCCACAGCCATCGCCGAGAAAGGCGAAGCCTCGACCGCACAACCCGCGAACGAAGCGACGCTGCTGACCGTCAAGCCGCAGATCGGCGACGACAACGATAGGGGTAGGAAGGACCGATTGAGTTCGGTCCCCCCTCCCTCCGAACCGGACAGGCGGATTTCCCGCATACGGCTCTCCGGTTGATGGTGTTACCTCGGTGAGGATTGGCAGGCTCGGGTATGGGCTGCGACCAGGCTGTACAACCCATGCTCGGCGAAGAATTTGTTAGGC
>CAYSHJ010001207.1:0-6697 GCA_964430385.1 uncultured Planctomycetaceae bacterium | reverse complement strand
GACAAGTAGGTTGGGACTCCGTCCCGACTGGTTACTCCTTAACCCGCGCCACTGGTCGGGACAGAGGCCCAACCTACGGACTTGGATGATCTTCGGCATCTGCGTGCTGGCAGCGACGATCGCGGTCGCGTGGCTCAGTCGGCAGACACTGCAAGCGGAACGCTCGGAGCGACACGCTCGGCAACAAGCCGATCTGGAGAACCGCATTCGCGTCGCACTGTGGCGGATGGACTCGATCGCCGTGCCGCTGGTGGCGATTGAAAGCACGCGACCGACATTGGCCGATCCCAGCCAAGATGGCCCGGCACTCGCTCCGCGATTGTTGAAGGGGTATGTGCAACGCGCCGCCGATGGTCGCTGGACGCTGCGCCGCGATGCTCTCGCGAAAACCGTCGAACCGCTGGCGGATGATTCGGAGCTGCTCGCTCAGAAGGACTGGTGGAGCGTGCTGCCGGCTCCGAATGCGCGATCGTTGGACTTACGCGTGGCCGACGCTGCCAGCGTCGGTTCGGATGCTGGCAGCATCCGCCACGATCCGAGCTCTCCCCTGATCGTGTGGCCGAGCAACTACGCGGCGACGCTCAACAACACTTTCGCGGGCAACACGTCCCAACGTGCCGGCGATCGAAATTCGATCAACTCAAACCAATTCGAATCGCAATCGCGAAGCCAGTTGAAGCAGCAGGTCTTTGACGTGGCCAACCTCGGCCAGCAGGCCGTCCCACAGTCGGCCCCCCAGCCGCAGCGTGCAACGCCGACAACGCTTCCCAAAATGGAACATCGAACTTCGGGAGCGTTGTTGCCCTTGTGGGTCGGCGACGAGTTGTTGCTGGCTCGCCGGGTGAAGTCAGAACCGAACATGGGGGAGTCGATCGAGGCTTGCTGGCTCGACTGGCCGGTTTGGAAGAAAGTGCTCCGCGAGTAGATCACTGACCTCTTGCCAGACGCGACACTTCAGCCGGTGCTGACCTCCAGCCCAACCGATGGCGATCGCGAGTTGGTCGCGCTCCCCGTGCGGCTCGAACCCGGGACGTTGAGCGTGGCCGGATTCGACGGCGGTTCGTGGCCCGCCGCGCTGGTCGTGGCTTGGGGGATGCTCGCGCTGACGGCGGCGGCGGTCGGCTGGCTGCTGTGGCAGACTCTGCAACTCAGCGAGCGACGAGCGGCGTTCGTCTCTGCGGTCACGCACGAACTGCGGACACCTCTGACGACGTTCCGGCTCTACACCGAGATGTTGACCGATGGCCTCGTCCAGGATCCCGAACAACAACAGAGCTACTTCCGCACTCTGCATCGCGAGGCCAATCGCTTGATGCACATGGTTGAGAACGTGCTGGCCTATGCGCGGTTGGAGAAGGGTCGTCCGACGAATCGCACCGAAGAGTTATCGCTCGGCGAGTTGCTGGATCGTTGCTCGCCGCGCTTGTCGCAGCGCGTGTCCGAATCGCCGTTGCGGCTGGAGCTGACCGTCTCCGAACAGGTTCGCGATACGCGGTTGACCACGAATGCGATGGCGGTCGAGCAGGTGCTGTTCAACCTGATCGACAACGCCTGCAAGTACGCCGTTGACGCGACCGACCCGCGCATCACCATCGAGGCAGACGCGACCGACTTGCAAGTCACGATCCGAGTCCGCGACTTCGGCCCCGGGTTGTCAGCAACCGCGCGACGGCAGCTCTTCGAGCCGTTCGGCAAATCATCGACTCAAGCGGCCGAGACCGCTCCGGGAATCGGCCTGGGCCTGAGCCTCGCCCGCCGCCTCGCCCGCAATCTTGGCGGCGACTTGGCGTGCAATCCATTGGACCAAGCCGGCCTGATTTTCGAATTGACTCTGCCCCGCAAATCGTAGGTCAGGCTTTTGAGCTCGGACTTGCTGCGACGCGAAGCCACCGTCAAACACACTCGAATCAAGAACCTCACTTCGACTCTCGCCGCCAACGTGACGATCGGTGCGAAGCAGAAGAACTGGCGATCGAAGTCCCGTTTTGAACTGGTCGCGTCGGTTCATTCGTTTTCGCGTTCCGCGACAGGCTCTTCGCCAGACAGGCGGGGTGTGAGGATGGCCTGGATCGCCTCCACATTCGCTGGCGAGAGCGGGGCCTTGCGCTCGAGAAGTTTGTCGGCGAGTTCCGGCGACCATTGAGGCCAGTCGCCGGACAACACGACGTTGCGGACGCGCGACGAGGTCTTGGTGCGATCGTGGTACAAACCGAACCGCGAACCCCACGCGGGCTCCAGCGGTCGCTCGTAGACCAATTGGTCGTTCAGCTCCACGCGAACGTGGCCGTTGCGGATTTCGATCGCCGCTCCGTTCCAATCGTTGATCTTCAGGGGCAGCAGTTTCGGGCCACGGCGATGGCCGGGTTCCTCGGCGATGTTGTTCGTGGCGACCCACGCCCCTTCGGCCTCTTGGGAGCGATTGGTTGTGAGCCAATGCAGCTTGACTCCGTCCGGTTGCAAGAGGAAGACGAGTCGATCCAACGTCGGATGAACTTCGGTCCCGTCGTCGCCGGGCTTGTAGAAGAACTCGTAGCGAATGCGTTCGCGGTCGCGGAGCGGGCGATGGTAATAGGCCCAACTCTCGCCGTGCTGATACCCGGACTGCCGGTTCTTCGCCGTCAAATCTGGAAAGCGTCGGCCATGCAGAACGCTCTCGGTGGTCGACCAGTCGTAAGCATTCGGATCGTCACTCCGAGTGACGGGATTCGGGGCACCCGCCGGCCGCTTTCTGACCGTCAGCGTCGGCGGCTGAGATTCGTTGTAGAACGACGTCATCCATCCATCCATGCGATCGCCGGACAGGAGCGCGACTTCGCGGGGGATGATCGGATTCCCGGTGATGCGCAGCTTGCGGAACCCGGAGAGCCATGTGGTCCTGAGAAACAGAAACGGACTGGTCTTCGAGGGACTGGAATCCTCGAAGAGCACCTCGTTGGGATTGATACCGATGACCTGGAGGCTGTCGGGCTGCATGCGCACCGTTACCGGATTGAACTGGTCGAGGAGTTCGGCAGGATTCGGTCCATGCAGAATCTCGTGCGCGTTGATCGGATAGACTTGGTTATCGCTCCCTTGATTCCAAGCCTCGAACATCAATCCGGCAAAGCCGATGTTCGCTTCCGACCAGAAACCGTTGAAGGCTTCGCAGGAGATCTCGAACGTCCCGGTGAGCGGGTAGGCGAACGCGAGATGATCGACCCAGGGAGCACAGACGTGTCCGATTCGGTCGTCGAGCGCCAGATCATGGACCGGAGGCAGAGATTCCCGCAGAAACACCGCCGGCGGAGGAACCTCCGGCAGAAGCGCGACGAAGTGGCGAACAGACGCGCGATCGTTCGTCGGCCAGGTCCAGGATTTCAGAAGCCGAAAGCGTTCCTCCGCAGGGAGCGACTGCATGCGAAAGAGCATTCGACTGGCCGCCCCGGCCTGTGGGCTGTCATGTTTTTGGAGTTCGGGAGTGTGAGCCACTTGCCCCAAATGATCGAGCGCTTTCGAGAACTCCAGGACACGCTCTTTGACGGCCACACCGTCACGTTCATCGGCCGCCTTGCTGGAACCCAGCCAAGAGAGAATCCCTGCGGTCATCGCCAGAAAAGCCCCGGCGAGCCGAGGCATCGAGTACCAATGAAATTGAGACATCTGAGTTTCCTCTCCGATCAAAGACGACACGATTGGAGTTTCACAAATCAGCCACAGGACGCTAGCCCAATGGCATTCTCTCTGATCAGCCGGAACGCGCTAGCGTCCGGTTCGGACACAAAAACATAACGACCAACCGGACGCCAGCGCGTTCCGGCTCATCATCGCAGCCATCAAAGTGAGTACCCACGCGACCTCGACGCACAGCTTCTGGCAAAATAAAGGCGATCGACCCAATCGCCTTTTCGGACGACAACGACTGCCCGTGGCACTTCTCGGTGTTGCGCACGCCAACGTGATGAGGCCCGCTGACCACCGGCGTCATCAACGAGTTCTGGCTCGGCGGCCAACACTCCCAAGGCGACAGCCCGCAGAGCAGCCACGTCGCACATGTCGCGACCTGAAAATCACGTTCGTCAATGACCGTCCCTGATGGAGAAGATCTAGGCTGCTCGCCGCGTAAAACGGGATCGGCCGCGCGCGATCTATCACGGCAGCGCCTGGGCGAGGTTCGTCAGGTCACCACTTATTTTTCCGAGCAATGCCCGGTAGTCTGTCCGCGTTGCCGAATGAGTCGCGAACTCTCGATCGGAGATAGATCGCGCGCGGTTCACTTATTAACTGTTCGGTTCTGTAAGTAAGTAGACCAGACATTTCCCGATTCGTGGTTTCTCTATGACTAACTTGTCAGCCGTCCGCGTCTCAGTCCTCGTCTTGCTGATCCTTCCGCACTTTGCCCAAGCTCAGAATGCCGACGAGATCAAGATCGGCGGCACTTTCGATGTCGAGGTGGTCAGGGACATCACCTATTACGACGGCAAAGACGCTGACACAAACAAGCACAAGCTCGATCTCTATCTCCCGAAGGGGCAGAAGGACTTCCCCGTTCTCTTCTTCGTCCACGGCGGTGCCTGGACCGTCGGGAGCCGCTGGGAGCACGGCATGGCTGGTCGGCTTTTTGCCAAGAATGGCGTGGGAGTGGTACTCATCAGCTACCGCCTGTCGCCGCAAGTGCAGCATCCCGGTCACATCCAAGACGTCGCGCGGGCTTTTGCTTGGACCCACAAGAACATCGGAAAGTACGGTGGCCGAGCGGACGAGATGTTCGTCAGTGGCCAGTCCGCTGGCGGCCACCTGGCGGCGCTGTTGGCAACCAATGAGGAATATCTCAAAGGGGAGCAACTGTCGCTCAAAGACATCAAGGGGGTGATCCCAATCAGCGGTGTCTATTCCTTTCGGCCCGGTGAGTTGGAATGGGTGATCGGCAAGGGGCAAGACGCTGCCGAGAGTGCTTCCCCGCTCAAGCATGTGAGCGGGAAGGAGCCGCCGTTTCTCATCATGTATGCGGAGAAGGAAGTTCATCGCATCGACAAGATGTCCACGGAACTGTTCGCGGCCTTGCAGAAGGAAAACGTCCAGGCCGAGTGTGTGGAGATCAAAAATCGGAACCACATTTCCCTGATGTTTTGGCTGATGCTGAGCGAAGCAGATCCCAGCACGCAGGCTCTGCTCAAGTTTCTGTCCAAGCACTCCAGCCTGAAGCTGACACCTCGCGAGCGTGGGGAACAGAACGACAAACGAAAATCGGCGACATCGGAAACGATGCGCGCCGATCCAAAGGATGCAGTTGACCGAGTCGCGGTTCCGTGTCCGCATCTTCCGATCCCAACACAGCCGACCGAGCCATTCTCAAGTTGCCGGAAAACTTGGCGGTGCGAAGCCGCTGAACAAGACGGTCAACCGGAGCAGCGGGCGGTGCGTTATTCAATAATTGTAAGGTGACTGGCCACCGCCCGGTTACCTTGGTCGTTGGCCGATCAAACCGCAGAACCACCAGTCGTTCGCGTCACCGATGCGAGGGGTGAGCAACAATGAGCAAGGTCTTCGCCGACTTCGATGTGCAGCAATTCTGGGAGCCTTCGGCGTATGCGTTGAAGGAGTATGTCGACACTTCGCTGACCGATGAAATCATTGCCGCCGTCGAGCGAGAAGTCGGCTACAAGCTGCCCGCGTCCTACGTTGAGTTGATGCGGTTCCAGAATGGCGGCATACCTCGGCGAACGAATCACCGGACAAAAGAGCAAACTTCTTGGTCGCACGACCACATCGCGATCACCGGCATTTACTCGATCGGTCGCGAAAAGCCCTGTTCGTTGTGCGGCGGGCTTGGAAGCCAGTTTTGGGTTGATGAGTGGGGATATCCGCCAATCGGCGTGTACTTTGCCGACTGTCCATCCGCAGGCCACGACATGGTGTGTTTGGACTATCGACAGTGCGGACCAAACGGCGAGCCACAGGTCGTCCACATCGACCAAGAGTGGGACTACAAGATCGTGTTCGTCGCCGAAACTTTCGAGGCGTTCATCCGCGGCCTGGAGGACGACTCGGCATTCGAGGTCGATGCTTAACGAAAACGAACAACAGTCGGCTGACGGTCAGTCGGCGAAATGAAAATCGTCTGGCGTCCGAAAGGTCAATGAACCGCCACCGAGCCATCGGGCAACAAGTCAGTCAACGCGAGCGGCGGCTCGCGCGTTTTCTGTCTTCCACGTCGCTGCCCGCCGCCCGCGTTACCTTGGACGTAGGCGGCGCTGCTCTCCGAACTGGGCGCGGTACGCGATGAACGATGCGCTGATCTCGATCGGCGTCTTCAAGCCGACGCTCCGCAAACAGGCGATCGAGGCGGCCCAGCGCATCGGCAGGGTCGAGGTCGACCACGGCGAAACGACCTGCAAGACACCCGACGCGGTCCCCTACATCGAAAAAGCGTCGAATCGGAAGCGCTGCCCGTGACCTGGCCGGTTGCCACGGCTTGGCGATCGAACGCACTCGCGGCCAAAAAACGATCAAAGCTGGCGAACTCGGCGCACAACTGAATCACGTCCTGTCATCCACCGATTGGGGAGCATGGGCCCTCTTGGGGCAGCCCTGTGAACGTGGTGTTTTGTTACGTTTGGCGACAGAGGATTCTCGCGGTTGCGACATGCTTTCCGTTCCCCGAGTAGTGGCGTTGGGGCTTTGGCTTCTTGGAACCGCGCGGATGGGATTGGTATTTCTT
>CAYSHJ010001206.1:0-6899 GCA_964430385.1 uncultured Planctomycetaceae bacterium | reverse complement strand
CTTCTCGGCGGTTGGTACGCGGAATTGAGAAAAGCTCGAACCGACGACCGTTTACTTTGGGCTTATGCTTCGCTGGAAGCCACTTTGACGTTCCTTCGCCGGATCATCGTCGTTTCGTTTGACTCCGCCGCACTGCAGTTGGTTCAGCAATACCGGTCGCTGAAGATCCGCGTCGGAACGAATGACCTTCGTATCGCTGCGACCGCCTGTCACCATCAACTCACCTTGATCACTCGGAACATCGGCGATTTTGAACTCGTTCCGGGTCTGACCTTGGACGCATGGAGCGAATAACGCCACGGTCATGAGCTTTACAGGTTCCATCTTTTAAGATTCTCCCGCCCCATTGAGTCGTGCCGTGAATCCTCACCGGGGCGGGCCTGTCGCGACCGGGCGGGGCGTGACGGTTCCACTGGCGGACGGATCGGGGTTTTGGCCCGATGCACCCGGAGTGTCCTGGTGCGCTCACCACAAGCGCCGGGGACGATTCTTCGCGATCAAACCCCGGGGACGTGTGGTGACCAGTGGAAGGAGTGGTCCTTTCACCAGCTCCACTGTAGCCATCGTCGGTCATTCGACAGGACTTCGAGCGTAGCACGTTTCATGCTGCACCGTCACGCGGCGACGGAAAGCTGCGTCGGAGTCCCGCATGCTTTCGTGAGCCGGTTGCTGTGAGGCTCCGCACGATGAGGCGCAGTTGTGCGTTGTCCGGGAGCTAACGCTCGCGGACTCACCGAGTTGTCGGGAATCAGCCTTTGCTCACGGCCGGTCGGTGACAGGAAGAGTGGCGCGGTCAGCGGCGTCGCGTAATTGAGGAATGCCGAGAGCGTCACACCGAGAAAGAGCGTCCGCTTGGGATTCCGCATGATGCGAGCCGCCGCTTGCAAGATGTGGGTCAGCCGGTCCGACGAGCGAGTCGTCACAAAAAGCACGACGAAACGTCCATGATCGAATGACGGCGTTGACGACTGATGCAGGTCGTAGCCGCGCAGTTTGCGTTCGATGGACTCGATGTCCTGGGGCGAGCGGATGCGTTCGGTGCCGTTGTCGAGTTCGACGACGAAATTGAACGCTCGGCCGCCGGGCGTGAAGAGTTGGAAAGCGCAGTCGGGATAAAGCACCGAACCGGCGGCTTCCATGCGGAGGGAGTTCTCGCGAGCGAAGTATCGTACCTCGATGCCAAGCTGGTGTGCGGCGACGAACGCCTGCACGAGAAAGTCGGCGAGACTCAGCGTGTGGTGATGATGGCTGATCCCGATCTCTTTGAATTGACGGCGATTGGGCAAGGCAGTGTCGGAGCCATAAAACAGCCGGAAGCCGTTGCGTGTCAGTTTCCAGTAATGGGGTGAGCCGCCGTTGCTGGTTGTCGCATACTGCCACGAACAGACCCAGCCAACACGCCGTAGCTGCTGCAGACGCTCGCGAACGCGCCGCTCGGTGGTGAACGGCGGCTTAAACGTGCCGCTCAGCTTCAAGAGTTGGCGAGCGGTGAGCGGACAGCGGTCGAGCGCCATGAGAGTCTCGATATCGCGAGGCGTGACCACACAGCGGTGAGAAGAATTTGCCATGTCTTGTGAGCCAGCGTACTCTGACCCTCCTGGTTTTGCTTCCCCTTCGACTTGATGACTCCCACGAGACATGGTTACGTGAACGTTGACGAGCTGATCGCGCAGGTCACGCCACAGCAAGTGGCGGCGTTCTTCGGCGTCCCGTTCCCGGCGGAAGTCTCGGGCGAAGTCCGCATTCCGTCGGTGTTCGCGGAACGTGGGAAAGGCGAAAACTCCTACGGGGCACTCACGATCAACCTCGACGAGCCGCAGAACCCGATCTACTGCCACGTCACCGGCACTCGCGGCAACTTGCTGACGCTGATTCACGGCTTCAAACATCATCGTCCACCGGCGAGCGGGAAGCTGCGGGGCGACGAATTCAAAGAGGCGGCTCGCATCCTCCAGGAAATCGTGGGCAAAGTAGATGCGGTGCTGAGCGGTCAGCCGATGCCGGCCGTCGCCTCGCCAGCGGCTTCGGCGACGGCAGCTTCGGAACCACAGGATTCCGAGCCAGTTCGTCGAAACGTTCCGCTGAAGGACTCGGAGAACGAACGTGCTCGAACGCTCGTGAGACTGCACGAGCAGCTCGTCGTGGACAGCGCCGAGATGTCGCCGGCGGCGGCTGCGTATTTCCGCTCGCGGCCGTTTCTCTCTCCCGAAGTCTGCCGGAAGTGGCGTATGGGCTACCTGCCGCATAGCGCGTCGAGCCTACTTCGCGGCCGAGTCGTCTATGCTTTCAGCAACGATCAGGATGACATCCTCTCGTACTTCGGCCGCGATCCGCAGTTTGAAGAGCACCAGCGCGAATGGGAGCAAGCCGGGCGGCCCGATGACAAGCGGCCGATGAAACACCGCTTCGTGAAGGACTTTCATCGGGGCCTGGAACTCTACGGCCAGAATGGAGCGGCCCGATTGAAGGAACCGCACGTCCGCGAGTCGCTGGCGAACATTGGATTGGTGGTCGCGGAAGGCCCGAACGACATTATCAAGCTCGATACGTTGGGCGTCGCGGCTGTTGGACTCTGTTCGAACAAGGCCACCGACGAGCAAGTCGAGAAGATCGCTCGCTTTGCCAAACGATTGGCCTCCGGCCGCGTCGTCTTGATGCCGGACAACGATGCTGAAGGTGAAGATGGTTTCAAAGAACTTCTCTGGCAGCTCAACCAGTGCGAAGGCGTGAGCGTGCGACTCGCATGGTCGCGCACAATGTTCGTCGGAGCCTTCGCCGGCCGGCAGCCGGAGTCCCTTTCTTTTGAAGAGTGCAAAGTCCTCCGAACACGAATCGGCGAGTGATCGCCGCCTTGGGCTGCGGCGCGGACTCGTGATGAAGTCGTGGGGAGGCTGCTGCGGTGTTGCTGCTGATCGGCGGTGTCTCGTCCGCGCCGAAGAGCGGAGTGGCTTTTTTGCGCCGACACGCCGCCGGTCCTCCGGCGGAGCGGAGCAGTGCCGAGTCTGGCCTTGGTGAAAGGCCAGTGATGTCGCCTCCGGCGTCGAGAGCGGAGTGCGGCACACCGTCGCGGGCCTTGCCGGAGGCCGCGACCCCCACGGTGAAGCCGACAGATCGGGACAGTCTTGGACCGTCGGCGTGTCGTAACCGTGGGGGTCGCGGGCGATAGCCTCGCGACGGTGTGCCCTCTTCGTGGTGTGCGTCTTGGCTCCGCCAAGCCCGCGCCGAGTCGGGTTCCACCCGCCGGCGCTCCCGCCGCTGGCCCCGTCGGGCGCGGCGGACTCTTGAACCTCGGTGTCGGCGATTGCCGACGACTCGTTGAGGAGTACATGTTGTTGCGACCGAAGCACGATCCGAGTTCGTGGACGACGAGTTTCTTTTCTCAAAAGCACCGGGCTCCGCACGGTCCTTTGTTTGCAGATAGTTTGAAAACAATCTTTTGGCGTTTCTGTTTGGAACAACAGCTTCCACATTGGTCAGCGATTCTTACGGAATTCGATCAACGAAAAATCGTCCGCCGAGTCCACCAGTGCGACTCTAAAACCGTCCGCCGAGTCCACCAATCAAGATCGGAAATCGTCTGTGGAGTCCACCTGCGGGTGCTTCAACTTTGTCGGTTCAAAGACTGTCCTAGTCGCGTCGGTCCGTCGCTTCCCCACTCAGGATGTTCTTGCCGGAAGCGGTTCAGAAAATGTGTTCGTGTGAACTGGCGAGCTTGCTCCTGGCACTCATTGACGGTGCGGCCGGACTTTTGGAGGTCATCAATCAGACGTCCCATCACTCGGTCGAATGCTTCGCGGGCTTCGTCACGAAGATATTCCTCGAAGGCATCATCTTCGGATCGGAAGAGTTGAGCCTTCTCTCGCTCTTGCTCACGCTGTCGAACAAGCTCCTGCTTGCGGAGTTCGTGCCACCAATCCGGCGGCGTGCGGCGAGATGTCTTCGCCGCTTTCAAGTTGTCGATGAAGTACGCTTGCGGGCTATTCGTGAAGAAACTTTCGCCTTGGCGTTCCCGCGCCGCGAGTGTGATGTCAGCCCACTGTTCGATCAGCCGTGGCGAGTATTGATTGATGACGCGGGCAATCGCGCGGTCATCCAAGCCGATGGACTTGAGCGGCTCATACAGTGGCGTGTCGGCCGGCTCGGCGCTCTGTTCGTTGCCCTGGGCATCGAATCGTGGACCACGCAGAAGCTGAAAGACGTAATGCCCTTTCGATTGCTTCCGAAAGAGGCGACGGGCATCGGTTACTCCGGCCGGGAGCAGAACGATCTCGGCCTTTCGCAGTTGCTCGATGCAGTGAGCGACCTTCCAGCGGAGTGGTGTGGTCTCAGTCGTGGCTGCGAATCCGAGCACGTCCACGGCGACGTGTCGTAGGTTGAGCGCCGGTGTTTCCTGCGCCCGCCAAAACAGTTTCTTGAGGAACAGATACAACCTCCGTGCGGCAGGACTGAGTTGTCGATATAAGGCTAAGTCGAATCGCAAAGCTCCACCTGTCGCACGAGCGAGTTCAAAGAAGAGCGAATCCCAAACGAAGCGCCATGCTCGATTGGAGTCATCACCGAGCGGTAGGCTGTAGCTCAAGAATCCGAACGAGACGGCCCGATGCTCGCCGCGGATCGGGTCGTAGAAAAAGTCGTTCTGATAGCGGATGCCGGCGAGCCGTTTGATGGCGGCTCGGAAGAGTTCAAAGTCGCGACCGCCTTTGTTGGTATCGTCGATGATGCCCAGCCGTCGCAGACAGAAGTACGGCGTTGCCATGAACTCCGCACCCGGCTCCGTCTGCGAGAGCGCGAGTGACAAAAGTCCCCACAGATAAAGTTCGTCGTGTGCGGAAAGTCCCTCCAACCCGCCGATGCGGACGGCGGCTTTCTTTCGGTTGCGGCATTTATCCGTAAAAAAATAGGACGTTTCAAAGATGAAGTTCGGTTGGAGCGAGACTTCCGAGTCGAGCGGGCAAAGGGCGTGCTCGACAAGCGACAATTGAGCCTTGGCCTGTGCGATTCCCTGGGCGGATCGAGGGCGACCGAGTATTTGCGGTGATTTCCGGTGGAGCGTCACCAAACCAACATAACACAGGTCTCTGTCAGGCCAGCTTGACGGAGAAAGAGATTGGCGACGTGATCTGAGCCGTGGTATTATCTCGGACATGAGCGACTCCACCCTGAGTTTTGACGCCTCGATTCTCGAACGAGTGGTTGCGCCCGAGGAGCCGAGCCTCGCGGCTGAAGCGGCCCGTGCGATGCTGCTTTTCACGTTTCGTGAGAGTGATCGACAACGGATGCACGAACTTTCGGAAAAGGCGCGTCGCGGCACGCTGGACCCCAAAGAACAAGAAGAGGCGGCGAGCTACGAACGGATTGGCAGCTTGTTGGGGCTGTTGCAATCCAAGGCGCGTTTGACGCTCCGTCGTTTGGCTGCGAGTTCCGCGTCATGAATCGCGAGCTGCGCGAGCGGGTCTGGAATCGAGCCGGTGGCTGCTGCGAATATTGTCGGATGCCGCAAGCGTTCGACCTGTTACCGTTCGAACTCGATCACATCATCGCCGAACAACATCACGGTGAGACAGAAGAGTTCAATCTCGGCGTGTGCTGCTTCGCATGTAATCGCCGGAAGGGACCAAATATCGCGGGCCGAGACGAGCAGACCGGGCAACTCGTGCCGCTCTTCAATCCGCGAACGGACCTGTGGGAAGAGCACTTCGAATGGCACGGAGCACTGCTCGTCGGCAAAACCCCGGTTGGTCGAACCACGGCCGACGTGCTGGCCATCAATCTGCCGCACCGCGTCGATCATCGCGCCTCGCTCATTGAGGAAGGTGTGTTCCCACTCGAACGACCAACGCCGACAGAAACAGGCGAGTGATCGCAATTCGTCCGTTGACGGCAGTTCTGATTCTTGGTTTGCTCGTGAAAGTTTCTCGGAGAAAGTTTCTTGACCGGCCAACATAGCGCGTTTTTGTCAATCGGGCAATTGTACGAAGTGTGGTAGTCTTGCTGCCGTGCCTAAATCAATCGCACGTCGAGCCACGATCATTACGTCACTCAACCTCAAGGGGGGAGTGGGGAAGACTCACGCTTGCTGGCTGATCGCCGGCGTCTGCCAAGAGCAGAATCGCAAGTGCCTCGTGCTCGATCTCGACAAGCAAGGCAACATCTCAACGAGCTTGCTTCCGAACTTCGACGGCAGCGTCGGCACGGATGCGTTCTTCAATCCGGCGATTGATCCCGATCTTTCCACGCTGGTTCGTAAGACGGCGTTCTCCTGTCTCGACGTGATCCCCGGCAGTTTCGCACTCGAACACTTCAACCTCACTGATCCCACTCAATGGAAGTCGTCCGGCCTCGTGCTGTCGCTGGTCGATCCACTCCGCGAGGCGTCCGCCATCTACGAATACATCCTGCTGGACTGTCCCGCCGACATCTCGCTCATCACCTACGCCGCTTTGTGTGCTTCGGACTTTCTGCTTGTTCCGTTGGAAGCCGCACAGTGGGGAGCCCTCGGCACACAGCACGTCCTCAAAACGTATGAGGATGTCCGCACGCAGTACAACGTGAACCTGCAATTGCTGGGCTTCGTGGTGTCGCGATTCAAGCGAATGAGGAAATATCAAACGACCTACCTCAAGCAACTCCATGAGCATTTCGGTGCGGACGCTTTCGAGACGTTCATCCCCGACCTCTCGACTTTCGAACAAGCGGTGACAGACCGTATCCCCGTCAATCTTCATTCCCCCCGTTCCCATGCCAGTCACGTCGCCCGTGAATTCTTCGCCGAAATCGAACGCCGCGCGGAAAGGCTCCGAGCAGTCCGCGATGTCCGCCGCCTCGGCGGCGTTCGGGAGCCAGTCGGGACTGTCGCTTGATCCGACTCAAGCCGCCGTCCCGCCGGATCAACAAGGCCG
>CAYSHJ010001205.1:0-1981 GCA_964430385.1 uncultured Planctomycetaceae bacterium | reverse complement strand
CTTTCCCAAGCAAAGCATGGGAACGAGCCAACAAATACTCACAGTTTGAAATGGAAAGTCATCTTGATGTACCGCCAGATCCATTGCCAAGTGGAGCGGTGTGTGACCGAGAAGCGCGCTGTGCCGCGTATGCCGGTGCGGAGCAGCGGTACGTCTTGGTCGAGCACGACGGTCGTTTGATAGGCGGGCTTGGTGAGCTTTTCGCGGCCTTGGTCATCGGTCGTGGTGGGGACTTGGCCGCCGAGCTTGTTGGATAACAACTGCGGCACGTACTTCAAGTCCTCTTTCGAGATCTTTTCGACCTTGCCGACATACGTCTTGTCTGGCAGGTGGTCGTACTTCAGTTCCACCTCTTTGCCGACATCAATGTCGTTGCGGTCGGACTGATCGACGAGCAACGTCGCCTGGAACTTGTCATCCGGGGCGACGCTTAACACGTGCGATCGTTCTTCGAGGAAGCTTTGGAGATTCCGTGTTTGCAGCGGCGTACCGTGCCAGGCGGTGAGCTGCACGCGGGTCTCGTCGGCCTTTGGTTCCGGAGTGGCTTGCGGCGCGACGACCAGGCCGTCACACGGAGCCTCGATCTGCAATTGAGCCAATTGTTTTTTGTAGTCGGCGATCTGCTCCTGGATCGTGTGCAGTTTCTCCTTGGCGATCTCCAGTTCGGCCAGCGAGTTGCTGACGGTATACACGGCGATCTCTTGTTCCACCACGAGCCTCTGGATTTTCATCTCCCGCAGTTTGTCTTCCTTTTCGGGGTTTTCCAAATCCAGCAGCAAATCGCCTTGCTTCACGGGTTGGCCCTCTTGCACAAGCTGTTCGCGCAGGAAGCCGGGCGTGGTCGTGTAAACGTGCCGCACGTCATGCGGCTCGACGATGAACGTCGCCTCGACGTGCCAGGGAAGCTCGATCGCCAAGCCTCCGACGACCACGCAGGTCAAGACCGTGAGCGTGGCGATGATCTTGGGGCGGCTCATGGGTTCGATCCTCGGAGCGGTGATGATTTGATACAGGTTGAAAAACATCGAGTAAATCAGGCCGGAAAACGAGAACACGGCCAGCATGATACCGATGCTTTGCAGCTTGTACGGCTTCAGCACCGTGTAGAAGAACGTCAAGATCGCCACCAGCACGAAACAGCGATAGATGTTGGCCGTGACCGCGAAGATCACGAACCAGAACTTGCCTGTTTCCGGCATGAACGGGTCCGGCCGTGACTCGATCCCCAGGCAGTACCACGCGAACGACTCCCGCATCAGCTTGTCGGCCTTGGGACGCAGGTTGGGGATCTCCAGAAAGTCGGCCAGCATGAAGTAGCCGTCGAATCGCATCAGCGGATTGGCGTTGAAGATGACCGTGGTGATCGTGGTCACGAAGAAAATGTTCAAGCACAAATGGTGCATTAACCCCGTTTCAGTGGACGCCCAGAAATAGATGGCGAACGCCGAGATGATGACTTCGATGTACATGCCGGCGGCGCCGATCATGATCCGCTTCCATTTGTTCTTCAGCACCCAACTGTCCGACACGTCGCAATACAGACAGGGGCTAAAGCACAACAGCATCACGCCCATTTCATGACATTCGCCGCCGTAGACTTTGCAGCTCAAGCCGTGGCCGAACTCGTGCAAAATCTTGCAAGCCGCCAACGTCACCCACAGATAAACCAAGTTCGGCCAGCCGAAGAATTGTTGAAACTCCGGAATTTGACTGGTGAAGTCTTTGAAGCGAATTCCCAACACAACCCACGACGACGCCGCAAACAGCGTCATCAGGATGATGCCCCACGAGTGAAACAACCAACCGAACAGCGGCTTCAGGAAGTTCAGTGTGTGCTCGGGATCCCAGCCGGGCACTCGCAGGTACAGCAGGCTGCGGAGTGTTTGCCAGACCTTCTTTCGGAAGTTTTCGTTCTTCTGCTTGATCAGTGCCGCTCCCTGCCCCATGCGGTTGCTGTAGACCAGCCCCTTTTGATGCAGGT
>CAYSHJ010001204.1:0-2732 GCA_964430385.1 uncultured Planctomycetaceae bacterium | reverse complement strand
TTCGCCGAGCGGCTGCCGTCTGCCAATCGGTTCAGCGAGCCATCCCGCCCGCGATGGAAAAGCAGGACAAAAGTCCTGTGACCATCGCCGACTTCGCCAGCCAAGCGGCGGTCTGCCAGGCGCTCGCCGAAGCCTTTCCGATTGATCCAATCATCGGTGAAGAAGACTCCGCCGAACTGCGTCGACCGGAGAACGTTCACTTCTTGGCGAGCGTTCAGGCGGAGCTCGGCAATGTCGGCTTGAATGGCTCGACTGACGACATCTGCCGTTGGATTGATCGTGGAGGCGCGACATCGTTCGGTCCGCGTTTTTGGACACTCGACCCTATCGACGGCACCAAAGGTTTTCTGCGAGGCGAACAATATGCCATCTCGCTGGCATTGATCGTCGACGGACAGATCACCGTCGCAGTGCTCGGATGTCCGAACTTGCCAGTGGAACCGGGAAGCTCGACAGCCGGCGGGACGATCTTCTCCGCCGTGCGCGGGCAAGGTGCAACGGTTCAGCCGTGTGATGCGGCCGCTATCGGACGGATGCCCCATCCGTCCCACATTGTTCGCGTGAACTCAAACGCCTCGTGGTCACTAGCTCGGTTGTGCGAGTCGGTCGAATCGGGGCACAGTGCGCACGATCGCTCGGCGGCGATCGCGGCATCGCTCGGAATTCAGCAACCACCCGTGCGGCTCGACAGCCAAGCCAAGTACGCCGTTGTGGCTCGTGGCGAGGCAGACATCTATCTCCGTCTGCCGACGAAAGCCGACTATCGCGAGAAGATTTGGGACCACGCCGGCGGAGTGCTCGTCGTCGAAGAAGCCGGTGGCCGAGTGACTGACATCGACGGCAAACCGCTCGACTTCACTTGCGGCCGAGAACTGAGCGGCAATCGCGGCGTCGTGGTCACGAACGGCGCGTTGCACGACAATCTGATCGCGGCGATTCGAGCCCTGTAGCTGAATTCGCAAGAATTCAGTGGGGTTTGCCGGTCGATGACGCTGAATTCTTGCGAATTCAGCGACTGCGGGCGTTCCTCACGCCGTCACGGCTCCGGCCAAGTCGCCGATCTTGATCGAGCTTCCCTCGCCCGTCACGTGCGCCAGCAAGACCAGAAACGTCGAGATACCGACCGTCAGTTCATCGCCGTGCCGCAGCGGAGTTTCGTCGATCGGAACACCGTTCACACGCGTGCCGTTTCGCGAGCCGAGGTCTTTCACCATCAGTAATCCGTTCTCGCAACGGATGTGGCAATGGACTCGGCTGGCCCAAATGTCGTTGATGGTAATATCGGCTTCGGTTCCGCGACCGATGGACGCGGGGAAGCGGTCCACACGCAATTCACTGTTGATTCCAACAGCGTCGATGCAGTTCAAACGGAGCAGCATGGTAAGCGGAAGTGGTGGGCAGGCGGCTCGCGATATCCGTCTTGGCGAGTCGTGGGAAAGTCTGGCGGTGCGACATCCGCGCACCAGCGACATGGGCATAGGCAGGCAGATCGGCCGAGCTTCTGCCAAAAGGTGAACCAGTCGAGCAAACTGGTCAAACGGCAGACGCTCACGCCGAATCGGACAACACCCTAAAACCGCGCCCACACGAAGTCAAGCAACCCGCCTCCCGTGGCACAGCGTCTCGAAGGTGATCCCTGCCGCCGAGCGGTCGAGACTAACAACGGACAACTGACAACGGACCACTCACCACCTAGAATCCGTCGCACTTTTCGAAAGCTGGACATCACGCATGACGCAACGTCGTATCCTGGTCACGGCCGCTTTGCCCTACGCGAACGGCCACATCCACATCGGTCACTTGGTCGAGTACATCCAGACCGACATCTGGGTCCGGTTTCAGAAACTGCGCGGGCATCGGTGCATCTTCATTTGGGCCGACGACACGCATGGCACCTCCGTCATGATTCGTGCGCGGCAGGAGGGACGCAGCGAAGAAGCTTTGATCGCTGAGATGTCACAAGCTCACCAGCGCGACTTCACGGCGTTCGACATTGAATACGACAACTACGGCAGTACGAACTCGCCCCAAAATCGGCAGCTCTGCCACGAGATTTGGGCGGCGCTCCGCAAGGGTGGGTACGTTTCCGAGAAGTCGGTCACGCAACTCTACGATCCGGTCGCTGGCACCTTTCTCGCTGACCGCTTCGTCAAAGGAGTGTGTCCCAAGTGTGGAGCCGAAAATCAATACGGCGACAACTGTGACAAATGTGGTTCGACGTACTCGCCGGCGGATCTCGTCAATCCGATCAGCACATTGTCGGGGTCGAAGCCGGAAATGCGTTCGGCCGATCACCTCTTCATCAACATCGAGAAGCTGCACGGCTTTCTCGACGAGTGGACTCAATCCGGCGAGCACTTGCAGACCGAAGTGGCCAACTACCTCAAAGGCCATTTCCTCGGCGAGCCGCTCCGAAACTGGGACGTCTCTCGTCCGGCTCCGTATTTCGGCTTCGAGATTCCCGATAGCCCTAACAACTATTGGTACGTCTGGTTCGACGCGCCGATCGGCTACATGGCATCCACCGCCGAGTGGTGTCAACGGCATGGCGAGAACTTCGATGACTGGTGGCGGGATCAGCCGGCGCTTGGTTGCGGACAGTTCCCTCTCCCCCGCAGCGGGGGAGAGGGTCAGGGTGAGGGGGTCGAGCGCTCCGCGGATATTCGATCTCGGCCCCCCCCCCCCCCCCCCCCCCCCCCCCCCGGGGGGGGGGGGGCCAACAAAATACACAC
>CAYSHJ010001203.1:0-8547 GCA_964430385.1 uncultured Planctomycetaceae bacterium | reverse complement strand
ATGTCATCGAGCGACTTGCCTTGGTCGATCATTCGTTGAATCGTCTCACGGAGTTCGACAAAGTAACGTTTCTGTTTCTCGAGCAGTTCCTTTCCGGCGAGATCGCCGTGGCCGGGACATATCGATTTTATGGGCAGCTCTTGCAACTTGGTGAGTACGCCGATCCAGCTTTCGGTGCTCGAATCGCCCATGTAGTTGAACGGGCCGTTGACGCAGGCGTCGCCGGCGAAGAGCAGTCCGTGCTTCGGTAGCCACGCGACGGCGTCACCCCTGGTGTGCGCGTGGCCGAAATGCAAAAACTCGACTCGCTGCGAGCCGTCATCAATGACCAGCTTCGTCGGGAAGTACAGCGATGCCGGCGAAAAGTCGAGCGATCCGTACTCCTGTGGCTTCTCCTTTTGAGAGTTCTCGAAACCGGCGCGTCCTTTTGTTTCGAACAATTCCTTGCTGTTCTCCGCCGCGACCGCCGTGGCCCCCAACTTCGCAAAGATTGGGTTTCCGTCCGCGTGGTCGCCGTGATAGTGCGTGTCGAAGACGTACCGAATCGGTTTGTTCGTCGTCTTGCGAATCTCTTTGATGACCTCTTCCGCCTGATTCGGAAAGCTGGCTTCGATGACCAAGACGAAATCCTTGAAGATCACCCAGCCCTGGTTGCTGCCGAGGAACTTTGGCTCCCATTCCATCTTGCGAACGAATACGCCCGGCGCGACCTCGGTGACGGTCGTCTCGGTCGACTGAAACCATCCCACCGCCCAGCCGGACAAGCCAACGAGCACGGTGGCGCACAAGCAGGTCAGGATGACGCGTCGACGTTTCGTGGGCATGGAAGCTCCTTCAACGGAAGAGGGATGAAACTCGACACTACCACAGCGTGTATCCGCCGTCGATCACGATGGCCGCGCCGGTGACATACCGCGCGGCGTCGCTGGCGAGATACACGGCGAGTGGGCCGAGGTCTTCCGGCTGGCCGAAGTCTCCGGCCGGAATTTGCTGCTTGAATGTGTCGATAATTTGCGGATTCTGAGCCGCCCAGCGGATGTTCGGTTCCGTCATGAAGCCGCCGGGGCAGATCGCGTTCACGGTGATTTTGTGTGGAGCCCAATCGGTCGCGACAGCGCGCGTGAACTGGATCACGGCGGCTTTTGAGGCTTCATAGCTTCGTCCGCCGATGCCTCGATTGGCGACCATGCCCGAGATCGAAGCGACGTTGATGACTCGACCGCCGCTGCCGCGCCGCACCATCGAGCCGCCGATAAGCTTTGTGCAAAGAAACGTGCTCGTCAGGTTGAGGTCGAGAATCTGCCGCCACTGATCGAGCGACTGATCCTCGACCGGCACGTTGATTCGTCGGCCGCCGACATTGTTGATCAGAATGTCGATCGGCCCAAACTGCTTGAGCGCTTGCTGACAGATGCCTTCACACTCCGCCGGCACGCCGACATCGGCGACCAAGATGTTGGCCGACCGACCCAGATTGCCGACGTCGGCCGCCGTCTTCTCCAAGCTGTCGGCATCGCGACCGACGAGCACGACATCAGCACCCGCGTCCGCGATCGCCAACGCCATCTCGCGACCGAGACCGCGACTGCCTCCCGTGATGAACAATCGCTGGCCTTCGAGACGAAATCGGTCCAGCACTCTCATGCGATTTCCTCCGAATCGTGTCTGTTGTCCGCAACGCCAGCAGCCGGAGAACCGGCGAGTTCATCTGTCGCCGGTTGATACGATGCGGACTCGCTGTCACTCGGTTCATCTTGCGAGACCGCTCGCTTCCGATAGACGAACACGTGCATGTGCGAGAACGGCCAGTGATCCTCTTCCTCCCAAGCGGATGGCATCTTGAATTCAGTCCGCGTCGGAACGCGGAAGACCAACCGCACATCAGGCGAACTGATTTCTGCACGCGCGAATCGTTGCAACACACGAAAGATTGCCGAACCGGGCTGGCACTTTTCGATCATCGCGAACGGCGGATCGAAGAAGATCCAATCGAATGGCAGAAACCGAGCCTCGTCCCCTTTCGGCCGGAATGAGCAGCGAAACAGATCGGTCCTCCAACAGAAGCACTTCGGCTCGACCGCTAACTTTGCGACGTTTCTTCTGAGTAACTCAAACGCTCGCGGATCTTTTTCGAAGAACACGGCGCTGGCCGCACCGCGACTGAGCGCCTCCAAGCCGATCGTGCCGGTGCCGGCGAAGACATCAGCGACTCGCCCCCCCAGCAATCGACCTTCGAGCCGCGAGAACAGCGTCTCTTTGACAAAATCAGTAATTGGGCGAGTCGTCAGTCCTCGATTCGCCAACAGCTTTCGCCGCCGAAATTGCCCCGCGATAATCCGCATCAGCCGCTTCGTCCTGGTTGACCTGTCACCGTGAATTTCTGAATTGTTTGATCGGGCTTACTCCGCGTCGCCGATTGTGCGAGACGTTTTGAGTTTTTCATTTCGGCTTCAGCACCGGAACACGCTTCGGAAATTTGCCCGCCTGTACGAGTTCGAAGTGCCGCTGGATGATGTCCTCGCCTTCCGCGCCGATCGTCTTAAACTTCTTTTGCGACGGCAATGGTGTGGGACGCGAGACATCTGTATCCATCTCAGCCGGCGTTGTTGCGGCTTCCGCTGGTCGCGGTGCCGGATCGCGTTTGACGATTTTGGTGTCGCCGTCTTCACTCACTTCTTTAGCCTCGTCGGCAAGCCAGTCAAGGATACTGTCGTCCGACGGAGCTTTCTTGTTGGGAGCCGCCACCGCGGCACCGAGCGATTTCTTTCCTGCAAGCTGAAACGCGACTGGGCCGACTCGCACCGTGTCTCCCGGCTGTAGTGGGGTTTCTCCGGGAATCACGACGTCGTTCACCAGCGTACCGTTGCGGCTGCCCAGATCAACGATGGTGATCTGATCTCCTTGGCAGCGAATGCGACAATGCTGTCGGCTCACTTCCTCCGTGGCCAACCGAATCTGGCATGTCTCATCGCGCCCAACCACAACATCACCGTCGGGCAGCGCCAACCGCTTCCCTTGATGTTTGCCAGAGAGAATGATGAGGATCGCCATCGACTGCTTTACTCACGTGGCTGCGGTTGATCAAATCCCTCTTCATTCATGTCGGGGGACGATCAGCGGTTCGCCGCAGTCGGGACATGTTAGCGTTCGTCCGCGATGCACGGGACTGACCTTGAACCGTTTCCCGCAACGACACGTGAATCGAATCCGCTTCTCCTCCTTCTGCTGTCCCAGGTGTGTCCGTTCCCAAACGCGCTGCGCGATCTTTTTGATCTGTTCCAGCAGTTCCGCGGGTGCCACCGGTTTGGAAACGTAGCCGTCCGCTCCGAGTCGCTCCGAGAGCGACTTGGCATCGTCCAGAGCGATGGCCGAAAGAACGAGAAACGGAACCGTTTCATCGGAATGCCGAAGACGGTCCAGAACCTCAAAGCCATTCTCGCCGGGAAGAATGATATCGATGATGACAAAGTCGGGCCGACGCATGCGAAAGGCAGAGTGAGCTTGGCCACCATCTTTGGCCACTTGAACACGATAGCCGTGCTGTTCCAGCAAGGCTTTGAGCGAGTCAGCCGAGGCGGCATCGTCTTCCACCAACAGGATGTGGTGGGCCAATGCTCCGGCGGACACGCTTTCGACGTGACTGAACAACATGACCCGAACTCCCAGGAAGCCTGATGCCTCAAGGCCGCTGGCTTCCATGAAGAAGCCTGCCAGAATCCAGGACGAACACCTTTGACGACCGGTCTCTTTGACACGCCCATCCCAATGGAAACCACTAAAATACCGTTTACTCTTGCAATCGGCGAGTGCGATGCGCGGAAGAACGTCAAAGCCTCTCCCAAGCGCCAGTCAGTTGAACCTCTCGAAGTGCATGGATTGAGTTGACTCTGACCCTCTGGATCGTTGGTTCGATCCACGGTCAGAGACTGAACGAGACTTTAACTGAGTTCTTGCTCCGGAGCTCTCCAGGGCGCGAAAAGTGATGACGCCTGAACGGGTTAGCGTTGATTCGAGGATGGAAGCCGCCTTCGCTGAACTGGGAAGTCTAGGAAATGCAATGCAGTGTGGAAGCTTCGGACCTGGGATTGTCAAGTGAACAGAGGCATCATCTTGCTTGACCGGACGATTTGGCCGATTACAATTCGTGAAACAATTTTGGTGCCACATGGAGGTTTTCGCGCAACCACCCGAGTGACCGGTGCAAGGGGGCACTGCGAAATGTGATCTTAGAGGTTCGAGACTTGGGAGAGTCACCAACCATGTTAGTCCTGTCCCGAAAACGCAATGAGAGTCTGGTGATCAACGAGAATATCGTCGTCACAGTGGTCGAGGTTCGTGGCGACAGGGTTCGTCTGGGGATTCAAGCTCCCCGCGACGTGCCGATTCACCGCAGCGAAATCTTGGCCGCCATTCAGCTAGAACAAGCGGTCGGAGCGACAGAGTCGCCGACATCGACCGACGATCAGGCTCAGTCGTGATGCGTCAACCGGGATCAGCTTGACAGTCGACTGGCAAGCCCTAAAGTGTGCCTCGCTTTTCGGCCCCGTCGTCTAGTCAGGCCCAGGACACCGGATTTTCGATCCGATAACAGGGGTTCGAATCCCCTCGGGGTCAGTCGCCTTGGAAACCCGAGCAGCCTTCCGGTGGCTCGGGTTTTTTGTTGTCGTTGAGACCAAAACTGGGACGCGGGAAGGTGTGCCGAAGCATGGAAAAGGTGATTGGCTGGAAGCTGCTGTTTCAACGCTGGCCGAATGCGATTCCGAAGCTGGGCATCGTCGTCACGTCGGTTAACGAAAGCGTTGTCTTTTGCAACTTTCTGGTCTCCGACCAGAACGTGCTGCTCGAACGAGACCGCCCTGACGCCCTGGGTGCTCGCACGGCCATCGTCCCCTGGGAGGACATCGTCACCGTCAAGCTCACCTCGCCAATCGAGATGTCGCGATTTCATGAGATGGGCTTTCGCACCGTCGGCCAATAAGAGCGGCTAACAAAATGTAACCCGAAGCGTAAGCAAGGGCCGAGTTCGTCGCGGATTTCCCGACGCCCTCGCTCACGCTTCGGGTTACATTTCTCATTCTGTTAGACGCTCGAAGGTTGGCAGACGCGAGGTCAAGTCATGGCAATCAACCTACTCAAACCGATCGCCGGAATCAGCAAGGCCACGGTGGCCATGCCCAGCGTTGCGTTGCCATTGAACGCATAGACCAGTGTGGCGTCGAGCATCACGAGCGACAGCAGCAACGTCTTGATCGCCAGTTGGACTCGTTGCGGCTCCGGCTCCCTAATGGCGGACGCCAATCGCCGGTCAAGCGTTACCAGGATCACCGCCAAAATGGCCAGTGCGCGAAGGCGGTTCTCCTCAAGGGCTGACTGGCTCGCGAAATAGGCGAGACTGAGGACGCCCGCATTGATCACGGCAGCGGCACACCACAACGCTGAGCGACGGCTGACGGTCGCCTCTTGTCGAGCAAACAACGTCACGCCGACGATGTACAGGCCCAAGCCAGCCGCGATCGCCAGTTGCGGCCACTGAACAAGCTTCGGCAGCGAACTCACCGCGCTCGCACCCAACATCACGTTGCCGAAGCGACAACCTCCCATCGCCAGCGGGCCGAGCGGTGTTTTCTTGAGACCTCCGTCGTAAGCCAGGATCAAAAGGCAAAGTCCACCGGCGACGATCGCGCTGGGCATGCCGACGGTCGCTGCGGCAGCGAGGCCGAAGAGCATCAACACAACGGCGAGGCGAAAGGCCGCGGCCGGAGAAACCTGTCCAGATGGAATCGGCCGATGCGGACGTTCTTGAGCGTCGACCAATCGATCGAAGTAGTCGTTAAAGACCATTCCGGACAAGTACAGCCCGACGGAGGCCACGCACAGCGCGAGAAAATCAGGCAGCGGATCGAACTCGATGTGCGTCAGTAAGAAGCCCAAGAAGATGTCCGCCAGCGCGGTAAAGAGCGTTGGCAAGCGGAGCAATCGCAAATACGCCAGCACGCGCTGATTCATCGTTCGGCCGATCCTGTTATTGCTCGGCCGCGACTTCGTCAGTCCAGCGTTCGAGCGCGATGAACTGCTTGGCGAACTCCGGTTCGTGCGGCCCCATCGGACTTTTGAAGAACGCGGCCAGGTGATTCATCACGCCGGACTTGCCGCGGCGATGTTCGCGCTCCGTCAGGCGGACCAAATCCAACACCAGCGGCGCGGCCAGCAGCGAGTCGCAGCCTTGCCACGTGAACTGCATCGTCATCTGCGTGCCCAGAAATCCTTCGAAGTGAATGTGGTCCCACGCCGTCTTCCAATCGCCCATCGACTCGATGTACTCGATGCTGACGAGCGTCTGCGGTTTGTAGCCCAAAATCTCGGTCAGCAGATGATCCTTCGAGCGAACCTTGTTGGCCTTGTTGATCGGGTCGTCGAGCACCTTGCCGTCCATGTTGCCGAAGATGTTGTGCCCGACCCAACTCATCACCTTGAGATTGCGAGCGGCGAACATTGGCGCGAGCACACTTTTCAACATCGTCTCACCCGTCTTACCGTCGCGGCCGACGTGCAGGCAGCCCTGCTGGAGAGCAAATTCTTCGAGGGCCGGCAAATTCGAACCGACTGAAGGCGTGAAATTGACGAATGAACAACCAGACTCCATCGCGGCGATCGCGTAGATCGAACTGGCTGGAACCGGCGAGGCGTCGCCGTCGGCCAGCGACTTCGACAACTTGGCCCAATCCCAGGACGTGGCCTCGGACTCGAGCGGTGGTTCGGTGGACGACAGGTTCAAGACGATGACGTGTCCGAGTCCGTTTGTCTTCCGAAACTCGTCGATGTCCGTGCGAATCCGTTTGATCGCGACGAAGGGCTTTTCGCCGCGAGTCGCGCGCGTCGCTGGACCGGCAAACTTTTCGATGGTCGAGCCGACGTTGATGAGCGTGCCGGGACGAACGTTCCTGTCAAACTCGGCCAATTGCGGCGCGACGGTGTTCAGCAAATCGCGATCAAACACGTGCGAATTCTTGTGCAGGGCTTCGGCCTCGGTCGCGTAATTCGTTTCGCGAATCTCATGACCACCGATCACGAACCGTGGCCAATCGGCCAACTTCAAGCGTGTGAATCGCGGCAGCGACGTGACCAGCGCCGTTTCGGGAGCGACGCCGGCCTGCAAGCCGGCCAACCCGACGGCAACGGTCGTCGACACGCCGCCCCAAGCTCCGAGTAACCACAGTCCGATGCGTTCTTGAGACATCTTCAAACCGATGCAGATAAGGCGGAGGAACGGGGTCGGGAGTCTTTTTCAGGCCGCCGACAATCAGAAACCGATTGAATTCGAACTCAGCGGCCTGAAAAAGACTCCCGACCCCTTCACGACGCCACTGTCTGATCGATCCACTTTGAAAGGGCACTTTGAACACCCATCAGAATCTGTTCACGTTGCTTTTTCAATTCGGGCAAGGGGAGTTCGTCGCGCGAGCCTTCGGCCGGATGAGCGAACAAATAGAACTTGATCTTTGGCTCGGTGCCGGACGGACGTGCTGCGATGCGGATGCCGGTGCGAGCCTGCGACAGATCGACGACGCCGTCGAAGATCAACAAGTCGCCGTGTGGCTGTTCCAGCGAGCCGACTTTTTGATTGTTCGGCAGCGAGCGAACTTCGTGACGTTGATAATCGCGGACTTGCGTGAGACGCGTACCGCCGATCGACGAGGGCGGCTGAGATCGCAACGTTGCGGTGAGCTTTTGGATTTGTTGACGGCCTGACTCACCGGTGCATGTTTTCGAGAGTTGCCCGTCGCAGAAATAGCCATGCTCGCGGTAGAGGTCATCCAGCCGATCGAGCAAGGTCTTGCCTTGTGCCTTCAGCTCGGCGGCGAGTTCGAGCAGATACAGCCCGGCAACCGTCGCATCTTTGTCGCGAGCATACGTGCCGGCCAGATAGCCCAGCGATTCCTCACAGCCCAGCACGAACCGCTCGGGGCCTTGTTGATCGATCATGCCGGCAATGTATTTGAATCCGACGAGCAGATCGCCGAAGCAACGTATGCCGTGTGCCCTCGCCAGCGTTTCGAGCATCGGAGTTGTGACCAGCGTCGTCGCCAAGAAATGCTCCGGCGACAGTGAGCCGGCATCGCGGCGGCTTCGCAAGACGTAGTCAGCCAGCAACACGCCGATGCGATTTCCACCGAGCGGCACAAACGAACCGTCGGCTGATTTCGACGCGACACCCATGCGGTCGGCGTCGGGATCGGAGGCGAGAATCAATTCGGCTCCGATCTGCTTCGCTCGCGGAGCCAGCGCGGCGAGCACTTGCGGTCGTTCCGGGTTCGGAAAGCGGTCGGGAGCAAACGGAAAATTGCCGTCCGGCAGCCGCTGCGGCGAGAAGATTTCGACTCGCCGAAAGCCGGCTTCGAGCACGGCGCGAAAGACTGATGTCTCGCCAACGCCGTGGCACGGGCTGAAGAGCGCGACGACGTCTCGTTGCTGCGACAAGGACATGCCGACAACGGCTTGGATAAATGCGCGGTCGATCTCTTCGCCGATCAGTTCGATGCGACTGTC
>CAYSHJ010001202.1:0-2792 GCA_964430385.1 uncultured Planctomycetaceae bacterium | reverse complement strand
ACGATGCCGGCTCGGATGTACGTGTCGATCGGATTGACCGCCACCGCTCCGACTTTGACCAACACTTCGTTCGGGCCAGGTTCTGGAGACGGCAACTCGCCATACTCGATCACGTCCGGAGAACCTGTTTGGCGAATGAATGCAGCTTTCACGGGAAGTCTCCGTCGGAACCAAAATCTCAGGATTGATGTAACCGCGAAGTTACGGTTCGACGAGCGAGATGTCCACAAGCCCTCGGATCCGCGAAAACGTGAAATACCGGCTTTGCGGATCATAACGAACATTGTGAAATGGCAAATCCGGCGAATTGAATGGGGCGCCACAAGACCGCGAAATACCAGTCGAGTGACGATGAGCTCGATTTAGGTGGTAAGGTTGACGCGCCCGACAAAAAGGCGAGCGGGGCGGCGTCAGCCCCCGATGATACGTGAATTCCGCGAAAAACCGGGGGGGCTGACGCCGCCCCGCTCGCCGAGATTCGTCGTTTTTCGGGCGCGTCAAAAATCGAAAATCATCAAAGGAGCTTCTCCATGACGCAGTATCTCGTGACTGGCGGAGCTGGCTTCATCGGTTCGCACTTGGTGACGCGGTTGGTCGAGGAGGGGCATCACGTCCGAGTGCTCGACAATCTGTGTACCGGGTCGATCGATAATCTGGCTCATCTGGGTGACGGCTTTGAATTCGTTCACGGTGATGTCGCGGATCCGCTGGCCGTGAAGAAAGCGGTGGACGACGTCGAAGTCGTGTTTCACCAAGCGGCGTTAGCGTCGGTGCCGCTGAGCGTGACGAATCCGCTGGCGACTCACTCGGCGTGCGTGACGGGCACGATCACCGTGCTGGACGCCGCGCGCCAAGCGGGCGTGCGGCGCGTGGTGTATGCCGGTTCGAGCAGCGCGTACGGCAACGATCCTGAGATGCCAAAGCGTGAATCGCAAGTGCCGCAAGTGACATCGCCGTACGGCGCCGCGAAGCTGGCCGGCGAATTGTACTGCGAATCCTTCGCGGCCGTTTACGAATTGGAAACGGTTCGGCTGCGGTACTTCAACGTCTTCGGTGAGCGGCAAGATCCGAACAGTCCGTACTCGGCGGTGATTCCATTGTTCGTATCGGCGTTGTTGCAGGGGTGTCAGCCCACGATCTTCGGCGATGGCTCGCAATCGCGCGACTTCACGTACGTCGCCAACGTCGTGCATGCGAACTTGCTGGCATCGCGAGCCACCGGCGTCAGCGGCAAAGTCTTCAACGTGGCCTGCAGTCAATCGCTCAGTGTCATCGAATTGCTGCGCATGATCTGCGATCGACTGAATGTCCCGTTCGCTCCGGACTTCGCGCCGCCGCGAGCCGGCGACATCAAGGATTCGTGGGCCGACATCTCGGCCGCGGAACGTGAACTGGGTTACTCCGTGCAGGTCGGTTTGATCGAAGGTCTGAAACGCACGATCGACTTCTACGCGGACGAGTACCGCTCGAAGTTGGAGGACACGGTGGTTCCGCCGATGCGACGCGAAGTAGGCGGTAGGCGGTAGGCGGTTGGCAGTTGAATTGGTAGTGAGTCGGGAGTTTCGGTTCGGGGCGATGTGTGTCATTCGCTGCCAGCCCTCTGCGGCTCGTTCGCCTCAACAAGGTAGCGCAGCATGAACTCTGTGATCGACAACAAGCCGTTCGAGTTCTTAAATGCGTCGACTGGTGCCGACGATCTGATCGACGCGCCGCGCGAGTTCGATTTTGTACAGATCGCGCTGCGGCATAAGTGGCTGCTGTTGATTGGTCTGTTGGCCGGATTCGCCCTGGGCAACCTGGCCTTCGTCAAGCTGGGGCCGGAGTACAACGCGGTTGCGAAGATCTTGGTGTCAAAACCGACGGAAGTCTCGACGAAGGACGCGATCGTCACGGCATTCCAAGAACGGACCGAGCACGTCGCGATCATTAAAAGCCCGATGCTAGTCGGCAAAGCGATCGAGAAGGGGCAACTCGCCAAGTTGCCTTCGCTGCGAGGTTCCACCGAACCCATCGAGGACATTCTCGACTGCCTGGAAGTCAAACGGACGGCCGGGCAAGATCAGTCGTATTTGAATGTGTTCGAGATCACGTATCGCAACAAGAACCGCGACGATGCTCGGGCCGCCGTCAACGCGATCATCCTGGCTTACAAGGACTATTTGAAGGACTCTCAGGAAGAAGCCGACGACAAACTCGCCACGCTCATGGAGAAAATGGACTCCGAGCTATCGCAGCAGATCGCTCAAAAGCAGCAGCAGTTGCTCGAATTTCGCAAGGACGCGCCGCTCCAATGGCGCACGGTGCCCGGCGACAAACGGCAACCAGGCGATGTGACCAACGTGCATCAAGAGCGTGTTTTGGAGATCGAGCGCGACCGCCGGCTGAATTTGCTCAAGCGCGCGGAGATCAACGGCAAGATCAAGGCGCTGAAAAACGCCATTGATGGAGGCCGGCCGCACGAGGAGTTGGAAAACCTCGTCCGGCTCCTGATGGCGACGACTCAGCCCGGCACGGGAGCGGGTGCCGCGATCACGGCCGCGGGAACTCCCATTGGCACGACTCAGGCCGAACAAGCCAGCAATCAATTGCTGCCGCTGCTGCTGGAAGAACAACGCCTGTTGCGCGATTTCGCCGACGATCACCCCGATGTGCAGAATGTCCGTAAGAGCATTGCCAAGGTCAAGGAGTTCTACGAAGCTCGCGGTGTCAGTTTGCCGGAACTGTCGTCGCCGAACGCCACGGTGCCGAAGATCGACCTCGTCAGCAGTTACATGCGCTTCTTGCGACAGCAA
>CAYSHJ010001201.1:0-1693 GCA_964430385.1 uncultured Planctomycetaceae bacterium | reverse complement strand
AGCAATTGAGCTTCAGCCACGGCACTGCTGACATTCTGAAAAACCTGCGCCAACTGCACCGTCGCGATTTGGTCCTTGACCGAGACCTGCATGTCGACCGTGCGGACTTTGTAAACCGACGGCGGCGGCACGGGCCGCGGCAGAATCGGACGAGGTAACCGAATGATCGGCGGCCCATGTTCAATGATCACCACTTGGGCGCTGGCGAAATTCGACCACAATGCCGCCACAGCGGCCAACAACGCGGTCCAGAAATTACGCTTCATGGCGATCGCTCCTGTTGTGATTCGGCCGAGACCAAGTGCCCCGATCGCTCCCAAGCGGCCGGGCCACTGACTTCGACACCACCGGCAAACCGCCGATTGGACAAGGCAGTCGTTCGCGGAGTTCCCAAAATTTCGCGGGCCATCAACATCTTGCTGGCCTTGGCCCGCAGTCGTACACTCGCCCCGCCGATTTGCAAGACGACAACTGAGTCCGCCAACCTTTTTTGCGCGCCATCATGGAAATCTTGGTGAATGGGGAGAGCTGCGAAGTTCCATCTGGTAGCACGGTGGCTCAGTTGTTGGAACGACTCCAAAAGCAACCGCGGTACTTGGCCGTCGAACGGAACGAACAGCTTGTGCCCCGAACCCAACATGCCCACTGTTTACTTCAACCGGGAGACCGGCTCGAAATTGTAACACTCGTTGGTGGAGGATGAAGACATGCGGCCCCACGGGCAGCTCTCGCGACGACAAGTGCTCCAAGCCGGCGGATCGGTATGCCGTCATTCGCTCGATAGGTCACGGAGTGCCCGTGCATGACGTGGCCAACGGCAGCAGAAAACTTACCGTAACCGAAGTCGTGAGACTTCGGTGAATTGGGGTATCCGAAGTCTCACGACTTCGGCTACCGGGAACATTCGGCTACCGGGAACATAAGTGCGGCTGTTCGCCTAATCGCTGGCTTCCCTCAAGCGGCTCCAACGGGCGGTTTGAAATTTGGGATGCCGCCTATATCCATTCTTTGATGACGCGACCTTCGAGCAAGCGGATAGGTCGACCGTCGGGGCTTTGGACGATCAGGTCCAACGGCAAACCGAGCTTCGAGTAGATCGTCGCGGCGATGTCCTCGCTGAGGTATTGATTCTTGGCGACCAGTCCGCCATCGGCATCGGTCGCGCCGAGGACAGAACCACCGGGGACGCCCGCTCCGGCCATGATGGCGAAGCCGGTGTTCGACCAGTGATCGCGGCCGCTGGCGCTGTTGATCTTCGGCGTGCGGCCGAAATCCGTCAGCCAGCAGACCAGCGTTTTGTCGAGCATACCGCGCACTTCGAGGTCAGCCAGCAACGTGGGCAGAGCTTGATCGATGGGTGGGATGCGATTCTCTTTGAGTGTCTTGAAGTTGTTGGCGTGCGTGTCCCAGCCGCCGTCCGTGACGGTCACGAAACGGACGCCTGATTGAATCAGACGTCGAGCGAGCAGACAACTCTGACCGAATTTCGAACGTCCGTAACGGTCACGCAGCTTCGGGTCTTCCGTTTGAATATCGAACGCCTGCTTTGTTTGCGGCGCGGTGATCATGTCCAGCGCGGTTTGGAAGTGTTCGTCGAGCGCGGCGAAGCGTTCCGGTTGCACGTCGCCCTTCTTCTGCAAGGCGTCGATCGTGCTGAGCATTTGCCGGCGACGATTGACTCGCGTCATCGAGA
>CAYSHJ010001200.1:0-2601 GCA_964430385.1 uncultured Planctomycetaceae bacterium | reverse complement strand
GGACCAACATCGGCGGAACGATCGTGCCCCACCAAGCTCCCCAATTCTCTTCGTATTCTGCGCCAAAATCCCATCAAGGCAAATTAGCCGGCCGTGGGAAATGTAGCCCGAGCCCTTGTGGCTCGTTCGATTCGATTGTTTTCCTGAATCATCCGGCCACAAGGGCCTGGGCGACAGGTTTCGGAAACTTCTGTGATGCACCCACAGGTACATTTTTTTCCCGCTGCTGCCTCAGGCGACGTCATGCTTGCTTTTCAACTGCGTGATCGCCCACTCCGCCGCCTCTCGCACGAGCGGCTGAGCATCACCCATTGCGCGAGCCAACGCCGGAAGCGCTTGCGTATCACCGCTGTTACCCAGGGCGGTCGCTGCATTGCGAAGCAACGCCGCTCGGCCGGTTCGGTGCATCGGCGTGCCTGTGAACTCCGTTTCAAAACCCGCGTCGTCGAGCGACAACAGCCATTCCAAATCGGCCGGGTTGAGTTTGTCTCGCGGCGCGAAGGCCGGCTCGCTCGACAAGGGCGCTTTGCGATTCCACGGACAGACGTCCTGACAGACGTCGCAGCCGAAGACCCAATTGCCCATTAACGGTCGAAACTCCGTCGGAATCGGTTGATCACGAAGCTCGATCGTCAGATATGAGATGCATCGTCGAGCATCCAGCACGTACGGCTCGACGAAAGCGTCCGTCGGACACGCCTCCAGACATCGCGTACACGTACCGCAGTGCGACGTGTGATGAGCGTCATCCGGTTCGAGTTCAACGTCCGTCAGCAATCCGGCCAAGAAGAACCAACTCCCCAACCGTTTGTTGATTAACATCGTGTTCTTGCCGAACCAACCGAGACCCGCCAGCCGCGCGAAATCTCGTTCCAGCAATGGAGCGGTGTCCACAACACCGCGCGTTTGACATCCCGGCCGCTGCTCATGCAAGAAGTCCGCCAGTTGCCGCAGCCGTTCACGCAGCACGTCATGATAGTCGCGTGTGCCCCAGGCATAACGAGAGACTCGGCCACGCGGGGCGTGCTCAGTCGCGGCTTGATCTTTGTCTGGTTCCCTCTCCCCCGCTGCGGGGGAGAGGGTTAGGGTGAGGGGGCCGAACGCTTCACGATTGATCGCAGACACCCCTTTACCCCGACCCTCTCCTCCGTTGCGGGGGAGAGGGAACAAAACGTTCGGCTCCACGGAGCGATAGTTCATCGCCAGCATGACGACGCTGCGAACGAGCGGTAGCACGCCGCGCGGATGCTCGTAAGCCGCTTCGCGCCGAGGGATGTAATCCATCTCGCCAGCAAAGCCATGATCGAGCCACCGTCGCAACCAATCGACTCCATCCGGTCGCACGGCGGGAGCGATGCCGGCCAAGTCGAAACCCAACGCTTGGGCCTTCGCTTTGATTGCCACAGCCAACTCGCGAGCTTGCGACACGATGCGTCCTTGGGGCGGCGGAGCCGCAATCAAACTAACCCGAAGCGATAGCGAGGGCGCGATTACGCTTCGCCTTCGCGGGCGCGTCGGCTTAGTCCTCAAACAAGCGAACCCCACCGGGCTTGCCCCGGTGGCTCGCGGGATTTTGCACGACTCGGTGTCACGCGAAATAAACGGCTCAGTCGTGCAGAATCCTGTAAACCACTGGGGCAAGCCCAGTGGGGTCGCTGGATTGAGGTTTAGTGTGTCCGTGATTGCTTAGGTTTTCAGGGCAATGGTAGCATGTGGCCCGTCAACGCTGCTCAGTCTGCCCCGCCTCACGTTCCTTCCCTGGGATATTGATCCCGTCTCGTTCCGTGTCGGAGTGCCAATTAGCATGAGATCCTGTTGGCTCAAGATGACATTGCTGTTTCCGCTCGCGTGGTGGATATCGAGTTGCCTAATGAGCGACCTGCCGCAAGGCCGCGACTTGGGCGTTGCACGCACCGCCGCTGCGGACGAGAAGTCCGAGCCGACAGTGAAGGACGCAAACCCGATCGACTTCGGTCGCGACATCGAACCGCTGTTCGCGAAGCATTGCGTCGAGTGTCACTCGGCGAAGAAAACCGAATCGGGTTATCGGCTCGACACTCCAGACATCGCGATCAAAGGCGGCGACCGCGGCGCGGCGGTCGTGGCGGGAAAAGGCGATGAGAGCCTCTTGCTTCAGGCATTGCTCGGTCAAGGCGATGTCTCGGCGATGCCTTACGAGAAACCGCGACTCGCCGCCGAAGAGATCGAGAAGATCAAACGCTGGATTGACGCGGGTGCCAAGATTCCAGCCCCCGATCCCGTCGCAGCGAACGAGCAAATCAAGAGCAATCACTGGTCGTTTCAGCCGATCAAGCGTCCGGCCGTGCCGAAAATCCGAAATCCGAAATCGGAAATCCGAAATCCGATTGATGCGTTCGTGTCGGCTCGGCTGGAACGCGAAGGACTCGCTCCTGCCGTCGAAGCCGATCGCGCGACGTTGATTCGTCGGCTCAGTCTCGACTTACTCGGTCTCTTGCCGAGCGTCGATGACGTTGAGGCGTTTGTCCGCGATGATCAGCCGGGTGCGTACGAGCGAGTCGTCGATCGGCTATTGGCTTCTCCGCACTATGGCGAACTTTGGGGACGGCACTGGCTCGACAT
>CAYSHJ010001199.1:0-7866 GCA_964430385.1 uncultured Planctomycetaceae bacterium | reverse complement strand
AGGGTTCGCGATGTCTTTGAAATACCGTCGCGGGGATAATGTCGCAGAGCAATGTGCCGAGTTGAATCAGCAGAGGTTGCGGTGCGAGAGCGAACACTGACAGGTGCGAAATCTCGTTGAGTGTGAGTCGTTCGCGAACCCGCTGCTGAAACAATGTCTGTAGTCGTCGGCTCTCTGTCTGCCAGTAATCCGCATCCCGATCCGTCGATGAGTTGTTCAACATGCTAAGTTCGAGAGGTTGGTCGGTCGCCGGGAAATAATCCGGGAACATTGCCAGGGCTGCGTCATTGAAATTCAGCGACGAGTTCTGCTCACCGATGTTGGCCCCGTACAGCAGGACGTGACTCTTTCGATTTGGCGATACACCGGTGACGACCTCGATTCTTCGCTCGTGCTCACTCTTCCAACGCCGAAGCAAATCCACGCTGTAGCGTCCGCCATCTAACTTCTGGTCGATCTTCCGATGGCACGCATGACAGACGAGCAAGAGGTTTTTGACTCCATTCAACGCATCATCCGTGACACCGACGTTGCCACGAGGACCGCCCTCACCGAATGAGTAAATGTGAGCCATTTGGGCGATGTTCACCGGCTCTTGCGTTATCGGGGACTTCCAGAGCGGACGATTGCACCCAGCAAATTCGCAACGAGCAGCGGCGCGTCCCCACAATATGGCCACCACAGTTTTTGTGATGTTGCGAGTGACTTCACGCGGCGTTTTCGGAACCGTCGTTCCGTTTGATCGCTTTTCAGATGCCGGCAGTTTTGTTCGTTGAGCCATGAAATTGGTCCTGAAGGAATGGCCAGAGGTCGTCAGCCATAACGAACATACTTGTTCGCTCGCTGTCCGTCAACTATAGCGAACAGCGAGTCTTGCTCAGGCTGACGGTCGTGATACACTGCGAAGCAATGAGCACCGACGTACCATCGCCCAGAAAGCCAGCAATGACGCTTGCCGAAAAACTGCGCAAATTGCGGACAGACAATGGGATGTCACTGGATGACGTTGCCGAGAAGGCGAAAATCTCGAAGACATACCTTTGGGAGTTGGAGCGAGATACCACGGGGGCCAAAAAGCCGTCTGCTGACGTGTTGCTCCGCATTGCAAACGCACTTTCAACAACGCTCGCCGTGCTCCTATCTCTTGAAACCGTGCAGGTTGAAGACCGCTCCGTCGAATTGCCGCCGTCGCTTCGCGAATTCCAAGCCCGAATGTCCAAGCAGAAGACGCCGCTATCTTCGGGAGACCTACGCGACCTTGCGGTGACGAAGTTTCGAGGAGCGCAGCCGCAGACGGCCGACGAATGGCATCAGCTCTACTTGTTTCTGATGAACACAGTTCGGAGACGCGACAAATGATGTCATTCGCTGGCCGAACACAGGCACTCATTGACGAGCTTGTCCAGACGACCGGAGCACCTGACGCCAAGGCGGCAGTGCGGATGATGGCTCGGCAATTGATCGACCTCCACGTCTCCGCATTCGGCGAGCTTGTCATGCCCATCAACGTGGATGTGCTTGCCAGCTTGCGCGGCATCAATCGCAGTACCGAGCCACCCATTCACAGCCCGGACGCTGAACTCGTTCCCGACGGGACTGGTGGCGTCACGATGCGAGTTAATCCCGACCGTCCGGAGACTCGCCAGCGATTCAGCGTCGCCCATGAGATCAGCCACACTTTTTTCCCGGACTATTCGACCAAGGCATGGTGTCGAACGGATGCCCGCTACCGTGTCCGAGAAAATCCTGATGATTTTCTGGAGATGCTTTGCGACATCGGCGCAGCGGAACTGCTTTTTCCGCAACCGTGGTTTTCGACTGACGCCGCCGAGGTGAAATCGGGACAAGCACTCTCCGCCCTCGCGGCGAAATATCGCGGATCGCGTGAGGCCGCTGCGCGTCGCTTCGCAGAGGTTAGCTCTGAGCCAGTAGCCGCCGTCTTTTTCTCATGGAAGCTGAAACCAACTCAACAAGGAACAATTGGCCGACAGGATCAACAAAACCTTTTCGGCATCGACCCAGCGGACGAATTGCGTGATGCGGTGAAGCTGCGAATCGACTACACGATTCCAAGCGAATCGTTCATTGCCGCAGGCCACTATCTGCCCAAAGACAAATCGGTCGAGAATGAAGGGCCGATCTATGAGGCAGCCGTCAACGGCGTTCCGTGCGATGGGGAAAGTTACCTCGATCTTGGTCCAGCATCGGGAACATATCGCATTTGGGCTGTTCCGTTTTGGACACCCGACGATCAACTTGGCGACGGGAGGGAGAATGCCGTGGTCGCACTATTGCAACCGTTGAAGGTCCAAAAGCCAAAGAAGAAGTCCCGCCCATCCGACCCCGGTTTGTTTGACCGTTGACCGAAGATGCAGTGCGGGACTTCGCTCTTCTAACGCCGCTCGTTTCCGGCTTTCACCAATTGATCCACAGCGACTCGATGCGACGTTGTTTACGCTTGGTTTGACCGGCGTTGTTCGGCATCTCGAAATCGATTCGACGCCAATCTTTCAGCCACCGGTCATATTCCTGGCAGCGATAGCGGCTGATTGCCGCCGGACCGGAATGCGCTCTCAGCGCCGCGACCAGCCAGAAGTGTTGTAAGGGCGTCATCTCGTGCGGTCCGTAGGCGGTGCGAGCGGATCGAGTCTTTGGCATGTACGGCGGATCGGCGTAAATCAACCGGTGGATTTTCTCCCGGCTCTGCCAGACGGTCCACCAACACGGGTCGCGGGTGACTTCCACACCACGAGCACGAGCGTTGATTCGTGGGAGTTCTTGTTGTCGAAACGTCTCCCAGGCGTTTTCGTCACCCGGCCGTCCGCCGCGCGTTCGCTCCGACCATGCGAACGACGTTCCGAGGCCCCCGCGCGAGAAGCGGCACCGGACCAGAAAACGCACGGCCTTCTCCAACTGCGTTGTTTCACCGACGTCCCGCTTCGCTTCCTCAAATTCAGAACGGGTGTAGGGGACTTCGGAAAGGTGTCGAGCCAGATCGGCCGCTGACCGTTCGTCCGAGAGCACGCTCCACAGTGCCACCACATCGCCGTTGATGTCGCCGAGAATCTCGCGCTGAAGTCGCGGCATGGCGAGGAACACGGAAGCCCCCAAGGCGCAGGGTTCCAGATACTCGCTGATCTTTTCGCGGACGCCGAGCAGTATCGGAACGATTTTTCTGGCCAGATAATACTTGCCGCCGTGCGCCATTACTGGTGGGCGCAGGCGATGGATAGCTATCTGCGACGACACAGGAATGTTGGGAATCGTCGTTTCTGGATCGCCGGAAAATGTGAGCAACTTCTGCACTGCCGGACGAAATTGCTCGATGAGGTCGCGTGTGACTTCCGGGCCACTCGGTCGCACTGAGTCCGTATCCGTCGAAGTCAGACAAGGCTCGATGATTTTCTTGGGATTCTCGGACGGAGCCATTGGAGCGAATCGTAGTCGTTCCCCTATTGCGGCGCGAGCGGCAAGAAACCGAAAGGCACCGTTCCGTCACCATCAACACATTGCGCCGCTCCGCATCTTCGTGGCACTCTCCTTTCGCTCTGCCGATGTTCGGCAGTGCGTTCGCCTGAGCGAACCGTTCATTGACACATCAGGCACAAGGAGACTGTCTCATGTTGTTCGAATTGCAAGATGGGAAATGCTGCAAACGAAAGTGGGGTGCGTGATGTTCCATGAACGCCGCGTCTGGTCCGTCAGTCCTGTCGCATCGGCAGAAGAACTTGCCAAGAAACTGACCGAGATGATTTGGTGCTGCTGCAATGCGTTCGAGCTTGGAGGCTATCTCTGGCTCAACGACTCGACGTGCCCGGACGGTGCGCAGGAGTACGCCGTTTATGCCGCGTTGGCCGTTATGCGGTCATGAGGCCTGGTTTTTGGATGGCCCAGGAGATTTTGGCGTTTGACGCGCCATAACGTATTCCCTTCATCTGGTGTCTGACTGGCGTGAGTGTCGTTTCTCGACGAGCCAAAGGCAGCAGAGTCTTTCCATGAAGGGAGGCCATTGTGGATCAAGTTCAGTCGTCGGCTGGGGACAGGGTGCAACACCGATGGTCTAGCGAGGCAATCGTTCAAGACTACATCGAGTTTCTTTGCCGGCATCGCGGATTGAGTGCCGACAGTGCGAGGAACCATGAGCGACGGTGCCAGTTGCTGCTTCAGTTCCTGGGTGATCGAGGTGTCACCGACTTGGCGGCCCTCCAGCCGGTAGAGATTCATGAGTTCTTAATCTCGCTGGGAGGCCGGTACGCCCGTACGACGCTAAGCAGCGCGTGTGCGGAGCTACGTGGCTTCTTGAAGCACCTGTATCGTCGCGGCGTGACGTCGAGAGACCTTTCTCCGAGCGTGGTGTCACCTCGTATTTACAAGCATGAAGCGTGTCCCCGATTTCTAACACGTGCCCAGATCGATGCCGTGCTGGCGGTAATCGACCGCCAGAGTGCAAAGGGTCGACGCGATTACGCGATGGTGCTGTTGCTGGCCGTGTACGGGCTGCGGGCCAACGAAGTCGTGCGACTGCGTTTGGATGCCATCGACTGGCGCAAACAGCAGTTCCACGTCCGCAAACGCAAGGCGGGAAACTCGACTGTCTATCCACTGAGTGCAGAGGTGGGAGAAGCCGTCCTATCGTATCTTGAGTCCGGCAGACCACTGAGCGAGCATCGGGAAATATTTCTCTCGAGTCTCAAGCCCTTCCAGCCCTTCACCACCAGCGCGGCGCTGTCGTATCAAACGCGGCAATGCATCGCCAAGGCTGGAATCCGCATCGAGCGGCCGGGGACGCATATATTCCGCTACTCGTGTGCGCAGCGGCTATTTGAGCAGGGCATGCCGCTGAAGACGATCGGAGACTTTCTCGGACACGGGAATCTGGAATCTACGCGTCGGTACACAAAGATCGCCTTCGATCAACTGCGTGACGTCGCCCTGGGGGATGGGGAGGACGTCCTGTGAATCGCAACACAGAGCAATTTTTGGTGCCGCTTCGGGATGCAGAGCGGGGCGTGGAGCTTCATCTGTCCGCATTGGCAGGCCAAAGCTCCGTCACACGGAATCTGAACCGCCGGACGATGCGACAATTTGTGGACAACCTTTGCGAATCGTTGCCTCAGTCGGGGCAGCAACTGGTGCTCGGCGAAGCTCGGCTGACCGCATGGATGATCCGTGATTGCCAAGGACGAACCCGCGGATATGCGATTCAGCGGCTGGGTGTCATTCGGCGCTACCTGCACACTCTTCGTAACGAGAAGTTGCTGAAGATCAAATCCCTGTCAGAACTCGGTGTTTGTGGCGTGGGAATGTCGTTGGGGCATCTGGTCTCCGGTCTTCAAGCGGCTGATCCAGAGACCGCTTTGGCGGCCTTGCTAAGGGTTTCGTCGCCTCCAGGACCGCTGGCGGCTCATGTCGAGTCCTACCTCAGGCTGCATCAATCGCTCGGCAAACAGTACCGCACCAATCGGTACGACCTGTGGCATTTCAATCGTTTCGTCCAGCAACGAGGAGTCTCGGCGCTTCACGAGGTGACCTCGCAGATCATCCAGCAATGGATTGAGCCAATGACGTGCATCGCCATCGTGCGTGCTCGAAAACCTCGCCTTCTCCACCGGTTCTTTGAGTATCTCGTGGGCGTTGGCGCGTTGAAGACCAATCCGGTTTCAAAGCCGCTACTGGATTCGTATCGCAGACAATCCGCAGCAGCCACGCCCTTCATCTTCACTCAAGAGCAGATCAAGGCGATTCTCATTGAAACCCGCCAACTTCCTCGCACCGGATTCTTCCCGCTACGCCCAGAAGCGTGCTACATGATGATTGCCCTACTTTACGGATTGGGGCTGCGTTGCGGCGAGGTCCGCCGACTGCAAATTCATGATCTCGATCTGGTCCAGCAAACCCTGCTCATTCGGGAAACGAAGTTCTATAAGAGCCGCTACGTTCCATTCGGCCCGAATCTCAAAGGCCGCCTGGAGGAGTTTCTCAATGTTCGCCGCCAGCATTTATCGCCGATGCGCGCGGACGATCCGCTGTTCGTGACATTGTGGCGTGCTCCCATCCATGACAACACGATTCGCGAACCGTTTACTCAGATCCTTCGGTCCCTAGGCATCGACGGGGGTCGCGAACGACGGATGCCGCGACTGCACGATCTACGTCACAGTTTCGCCGTGCATCGGCTGTCGCGCTGGTATCGCGAAGGAATTGACGTGCAGAGCCGTCTGTCGCTTCTGTCCACGTTTCTCGGACACACGGACGTGAAGAACACACAAGTCTATCTCACCATAACCAACGAACTGCTGCAGCAGGCCAGCGCTCGCTTTTTTCAGCACTTCGGACACCCCTTCGATGAGGATACCCTGACATGAAAGCACGCCTCCCAATTGCCATATACATCCGGTCGTTCTTCGAAGACCACCTCGTCTGTCGACGAAACATGTCTCGCAACACAATTCAGAGCTACCGCGACGCGATCAAGCTCTTGCTGTCATTCGCGGTCCGCACACTCAACAAGCCGGCGACGAGCCTTCTCGCCACAGACATCGATGTGAACCTCGTCATTAGCTTTCTAACGGAATTGGAAGAGGTGCGGGGTAACTCGATCCAGACTCGAAACTATCGCATGGCGGCAATCAAGAGTCTCTTTGAATACATCGCAGCAAGTGAGCCGCTGTTGCTCGACCACTGCCGGCAAATCGTCACCATTCCACGAAAGCGGGGGGCCAGTCTGCCGGAGACGTCCTATCTCGAACGGGAGCACGTCACGGCCATCCTACAAGCCCCTGACCAGGCAACGCCTTTGGGACGTCGGGACCACGCTCTTCTGCTTTTTCTGTACAACACTGGATCTCGCGTCCAGGAGGTGGCTGATGCCCGAACCGCCTCGTTAACCCTCACTCCACCCTACAAGGTCCAACTGCTCGGCAAGGGACGAAAATGGCGAACGTGTCCCTTGTGGGACACCACCGTAGGTCACCTCCGTCGGTTACTTGAAGATCGCGACGCTCACCATCGTGAGGACCACTTTCTATTCGTCAACCGTTATGGCCGACAATTCAGTCGATCCGGAATCGAAGACATCATCCAGCGTCATGTCTCCGCCGCCGCTGCCTCACTTCCGACTCTGCGTGACATGAAGATCACGCCGCACACATTTCGACACACGACAGCGATGCACCTGCTCCAATCGGGAGTCGAAATCAACGTCATCCGTAGTTGGCTCGGCCACGTCAGCCTCACCACAACCAATCGCTACGTCGAAATCGATCTCGCCATGAAAACCAAGGCACTCGAAGTCTGCCGAGTCGGTGACCAACCCGCCGGCCCAGCCCGTTGGCAGACCCACCCCAACATCCTGACCTGGCTGGAATCACTTTAACGTTATGCTGACCAAATGCTGCCTCTGAAGCGACAACGAATGGAGCGATCGCAGTCATGACCGCATAACGGCCAACGCGGCATAAACCGCGATATGCGGTGCACCGCATATCGCTGTTCTCAAACGAGACGGCGGAAACGGCAAACCCGCCCAGGTCGAGTCGATCACGTTCGGATGGTGCGACGAGGCGAAAGCCTTGGAGTACATCCGCGACACGCTGGCTGGAAACGACGACCTTCACAGCTTCCGCAAAGAAGTCGATCCGGTCCTACAATCGCCGGCCGAGCATGGTCGCTGTCACCATTGTGCCTGACTCGTTCAGGCCGCCCCGTGGATTCCACGGGGCTTTTTGGCCTGGTTCATGTTGGGTAGCAGGTGGTGACCAGATTGGGGTGTGAAAAATGTCTGTTTCCGTGAAGCTTGGTTGGGTCTCAATCCAATTTCAGTTTCAGGGAGGAAACAGACATGGACGATTCTCAATTGCCGGTGGT
>CAYSHJ010001198.1:0-2514 GCA_964430385.1 uncultured Planctomycetaceae bacterium | reverse complement strand
GCCTTCCGCTCGCCATGTAAAAATACTTAACGGCGTTGCCCGGCACCGTTGATATTGGCATGACCGATTTGCACCAGCGAGAAAGTGCCGCCGATCGCCGCGAAGTCGCGAACGCCGAGATGCACCGTGCCGTCATCAGCAATCGTCGATTGATCCTCACCGGTGCTATTCTCGCCAGCCGAACCGACTCGATAGTTGATGTCATCGTGAGTCGAGCGAATGAGCAGCTCGCCGGTTCCGCTGATGTTGTTCTCGCCGCTCGTGAAGTCGAAGTCATCGGCCGTGAGCCGGATTGTCTGGCCGGAGTTCGCCGTGCTGATGATGCCCGACGCCAGCGTCAGCAACGAATCCTGTGCGGCCAAACGCACGTCGATCGGTCCGTTCTGCGAATACACGCCGCCAGAGGCCAGCCCGCCGTCCAGAATGTTCAGGTCATCCAGTTCCCGAACCGTGATGTTGGCTTGGCTTCCCGTCCCGCGATTGATCGCCGTCAGAGCACGGGCTTCGGAACGGATCGTGTCCGTGAAACCCAAGCCGGCTGAGAGGATCAAGTGGCCGTTCACGACGTGGAAGTTCTGCCCGGTAAGGTCGACTTGCCCCAGATCGCTGACGATCTTCAGCAAGCCGATACCGCCGCTTCCCATCGTGCCCGTCACCGTCGGATGCGCGTTGAGTTCCACGCCGTGAGTCACGATCCAAACCATGCCGCCTGCCGTGACTACCTTGTCGGCCAGCAACGTGTCGGCGTTGACTTCAAAGACTCCCGTGACCGTTGCCGTGTCCAACATCTGCACATCCGTGGCAACATTCCACGTCGCGCTTCCCGCTTGCACGCGTTGAGACAAATCCAGTCGAGTCGCATCGACCGCAAAGTGATTACCGACCGTCACTGTCCCCCTGACATCGACCGGACCGGTGATGTTCCAGCCAACACTTCCCGCATTCAGGCTGCTGCCGTTGAGATTCAACGAACCGCCGTCCGCCGCGAAATGACCGCCGACCGTCACCGTCCCCGCGACATCCACAGCTTCGGTGAGGTTCCAATCGACGCTTCCCGCTTCGACGCGGCCGTCGATCTCCAGCGAAGTGCCGCCCGCGCTGAAAAGCTGATTGACGATCGCATTGCTCAGCAGATGAACCGGGCCGGAGCTGTCGATATCCAAAAACGACGAACGCAACTCGTGATTGATGTTGATTCCCTTGGCGACGATCTGCAGGCCGGCTCCCTCTAAGTTCAGGCTGTTGCCGGCGTCGGTCGTGCTGAAGTTCATCAGCGCGGCCGAACCGGGAACGGTCACGCCGCTCACACTGGCAAAATTCCCCAGACCGTTTGTGGCCGTCGTGACCGTTGCCTGCGGATGCAGCACCGTGACCTGCCCGAATCCACCGTTGTACGCGAGCGTCATCGGGCCGCTCACGATTTGATGCTGATTCATCACGATGTTTGTGTCGGGCGTGCGCGGATGAACGACCAGTTCTTGATTGTCGCCGCTGTTCGTGATCGCCAAGTTGATCGCGTTCTGACCCGCGGCCGGCGACAACTGATCGACGAAGACTTGGTCGTCGTCGCCATTGAGTTGCAGGTTGATGTTCCTCAGGCCGCTGTAGGTGATCCCGGCCATTCCCAGGCCGCTGATCGTGCTGGAGTTCAGCATCACGCTCGCACGGTTGTTTTCGCTGGACGTGTTCCCGGTGTCCTTCAAGTTCAGCGTATCCGTGCCGCTGCCGGTGAGCGTCAACGCCCCTTGAACCTTGTCGGCCACATTTCCCACGTTCGCCGTGTTCGTCCCCTGCCCCATGTTGATCGTGGTCGGCGTTCCCGTGTGCGTCGCAGTCACATCGAATGTGTCCGCGTTCGCACCGGCATTCAACAACAGGCTTTCCAATCCGGCATACGCGACGGTCGTGCTGCCGAACGCCACGTTGATGTCGGAGACGGAATAATGAGTCGCCGCCGCCAATCCTTGAATTGTCGCCGAGTCGTTGCCGCCGAGACCGTCCAACGACGCCGCGCCGCTCCAGCCGCTGACCTCGAACGAGTTGCTGCCACCGCCACCAGTCAGCTTCGCCTCTTCGACATTCGTCAGTGTCACATTGCCGAGACCCGACCGAGTCAGCAGCGCGTCGCTGAGCGTAAAGTTGGAATCGCTGCTCGCCACGACATGGTCCGTGCCGCCGCCGCCAGCGAAGGTTGCCGACCCGCTAAAGCCTGAAGCCGTCAGCGAATTGTTCCCTGCTCCGCCGGTCAACGTCGCCCGCTCGATGCTCGTCAATTGCAGATCAGCAAACTCGCCGCGACTCAGCATCGAGTCGGTCAGCGTGAAGTCGGCATCATTGCTCGACACAATCTGATTCAGCTCGCCGGCGGCCCCCTTCAGCGTGCCGGTTCCGGTCCAGCCAGTGACCGTGAACGTGTTCGCTCCGATCGCCGTGAGGTCCGCATCCACGATGTTGACCAAGGTCATCGACGCGCCGTTCGATTGCGACAGTTGGCTGTCCGTCAGTGTGAAGTCC
>CAYSHJ010001197.1:0-18285 GCA_964430385.1 uncultured Planctomycetaceae bacterium | reverse complement strand
GCTGGAAGATCGAGAACGAGACCTTCAACACACTCAAGAACCAGGGCTACAACCTGGAACACAATTATGGACACGGCCAGCAGAACCTGTCCGTGGTGCTGGCGCTGCTGATGATGCTGGTCTTTCTGGTGGACCAAACGCCAATGGCATCCAGGAGGCGGGCGAGCCGGGCATCAACGGCGTCACGGTCCAACTGTTAGATGCCGGCAACGTCGTAATTGCGACCACGACGACGGGCGCTGGTAGCGACGATGGGACGACTCCGGGATTAGAGACAAGCGGCTATTACGAGTTCACCGGCCTGATGCCCGGCGTGTCGTACCACGTGCAGTTCGTCAATCCGGACAGCGTGGGCCCGGATGCGTACTTCTTCAGCCCGGCGCTGCAGGGCAGCAACCCGGCCGTGGACTCCAACGGCCCGGTGTCGGGCAACGTGCTGCTGAGTTCGGGCGAGTTCAACCGCACGATCGACGCGGGCCTGTACCGCAACGGCTCGATCCACGCCTTCGGCTTCTTGGACATCAACGGCAACGGCATTCAGGACGGCGGCGACGGCGCCTTCCCCGACAGTCCGGGCAAGACCCTGGTGCTGACGGGTCCCGGCGGCACCCAGACGGTGACCACCGTCAGCGGCGAGGCCAACTGGACGAGCCTGACGCCGGGCAGCTACACGATCATCGAGAACCCGATTCCCACGGGCTACGCGCTGACCACGACGGCCAACTCGCGGAACTTCACGGTCAACAGCGGCGAGGAGTTGGTCTACACCCCAGGCGCAGCCAATCTGCCAATGGGTGACACTCGCACCGAGGTGAACCTGAGCACCCAGTTGACCTGGGGCAATACGCAGCTTCACCCTGGAATCGACATTGAGAAGACCACGGACGGCCCGACCAACTCGAACTCGACCGATCCAAATTATGACAACGAGGATGCTGCCAACGGCTCCGGCGTCCCCATCCTCACACCGGGTTCCTCGGTCACGTGGACCTACAAGGTCACCAATACCGGCAACGTGGCGTTTGCTTTCAACGAAGTCGTGATCGTGGACGACAACGGGACGCCCAGTAGTACCGGCGATGATATGAGCACTACCGGTGGCCAAATCACATTCCAGAGTGTCTCGGTGGGCGATGCGGACAACATTCTCGAGCCGGGCGAAATGTGGCTCTATTCCGCCTCGGGCATCGTGCAGGATCTGGGCGGCGGAGGTGGCGGTGGTGGTGGTGGCACCCCCATCGGCAACGGCATGATCGACCCTGCCGGCCCCGGCAACGTCATCGAGACGAACCTGGGAATCGCCGGACCCGGCAACTGGGCCGTCCTGGGTCTGGGTGGCGTGCTTCCCGCCACCGAGACCAAGGTGACCCTGAACGGTCCCGGAACAACGTTCGGCAACGTGGGTGTGGCTAATGCCGGCAGCCTGTCGCTCGACAGCTCCCTCGGCACAGCCGTTGTTGGAGACGTGTACCTGGGGACGGGTGTCAACACATCGCACCCGGAACAGGTGACCGGTACTGTCTTCACCGGTCAGGACGCGATTTTGAACCAGGCCGTCATCGTCGCGGTCAACGCATCGGCATACTTCAACGGCCTGGCGAACACCTTTACGATTCCGGGCGGCAAGATCGACGCAACGATGATGTTGACGGCGACGATGCCCCTCAACGTGACCCACATCACAACGTTGGACCTGAATCACGAAGACCTGATCCTGGTGGGCACCGCGAATCAGGAGTTCATCATCAATATCAGTGGAACCTTCAAGATCAGCGGCGACAGCTCTCTTGCGGACGGCAGCGGCAAGATCATTCTTTCCGGCGGCCTGACGCCCCAGAACGTGGTCATCAACGTTGTCGGCACGGGCAGCGACGTTTCGATGAGCGGCGGCTCCAGCGGTAACCTGCCCAACGCCCAGATGCATGGCCTGCTGCTGGCCCCGCAGCGCAAGATCGCCTTCGCGCCGGGCATGGTTTTCGGCGAAATCATCGCCGGCGGCCAGTCGCTGAGCCTCGTGTCCGGCGGGCAGGTCGAGGGACTCCAACGCGGCTGCTACGAGAACCAGGCGGTCGTCACCGTGCCCGGCGCCTCCGACAGCGACCTGAGCCACTATTGCAACAATGACGCGGCACCCGTGCTGCCGCCGACCAAGTTCTACGTGGTCGACGCCTCGGGCGACAACACGTTCGAGTACGGCCCGGCCGGCGAGCCCCTGACCAACAACAACCTCGCGGGCGCCAACTCCAACTCGCGCGGCGTCGCGACGACCGTCACCGGCAACAAGGTGTGGGTGATCGACAGCAACAAGACCGTGTACGTGTACGACAAAGCCGGCGCGCCGCTGGGGTCGTGGATAGCCAAGAATACCACCGGCGGCAACTTGGGCACGCCCGAAGGCATCGCCACGAACGGGAACGACGTGTGGATCGGGAACGACGTGTGGATCGTGGACGACGGCTCCAACAAGGTCTTCAAGTACACCGGCGCCGCCAGCCTGACCTCCGGCACGGTGAACGCGGCCTCCAGCTTCGCCCTCAACAGCGGCAACGCCAACGCCAAGGACATCGTGACCGACGGCACACATCTGTGGGTGGTGAACGACAACAGCGTCGACAAAGTGTTCAAATACACCCTCGCCGGCGTGCTGGTCGGCTCGTGGACCATTGACCCGGCCAACAGCAAACCGACCGGCATCACGATTGACCCGGCGAATGTCAGCGACATCTGGATTTCCGACAGCGGCACCGACAGGGTCTACAAGTACGTCAACGCCGCCCAACTCATCTCCGGCGGCCTATTGTCCGACACGCAGTTCGCGCTGGCGGCCGGCAACGGAAACGCCCAGGGCATCGCCGATCCGCCCCCACCGTCGTCGAGGACGTTTGCGACAACGGCGAGCGCGGCAGAAGGCATGCCTATCCCGATCACCATCGGCGTGTCTGGCCGGGCTCACCGCGATCACGTCCATCGGCTTGAGACGGCCATTGGGCTCACTTATCGGTTCCGTGAAGTCGAGACCGACGTCTTCACGAAGCGCACACGGTTCGCCGGCCAGCTAAACGGTGACTCGAACGTGCCAGTGATCGTCCGCAATCAAGAAGCAAACGCATCAGCGGACGATTTGCTGCGTCTCGTTGACATGCTGTTAATGGAGGAGCGGTTCTCGGAAATCCTGGCAGATTGCCCCTAACTCCCGTCGGTGCGGCGTAGCGGTACGGGTACGGCGATGGAATGCGGTCGAAGCCCGGCACGCGCGGCTCGAACATCGGCCAATAGTTCGCGATCCCCGTGGCTCGGCCATTCGCTCGGCCAACCGGATCGCCGCTGGATTCGAACTGCCGACATATACCGCACGCGGCCGTCAGTGAGACGTTTGAGGCGAGCGGCCTGGCGTTAGCCGGCCGGTTCCGCGACAGCACCGGAGGGCTGACGCCGCCCCGCTCGCCAACGTCTCGATTCGGGCCGCGTGCGGCATAGTTCGAAGAATATGTCTGCATCTGCGCGCGGGCGGCTTAGACCAACGCGTCACGCGCGGTCTGCAAGTGGATTTCGACCTCCTCCTTCTGGATGCGCCTGGCTTCATGAGTCAGGGAGAATTGCCAAGAATTGCCAAACGGGATCGGATTCGTGGCGGGGTCTGGGGAGTTTAGGGTAACTTTGCCGTAAATCCGCAAGATCCTGATCAGGACAAGATTTCGGTCCGATAACTTCTTGAACTCACTTTTTTCAACTCGCTTTCCGACAGATCGGTAAGTTCCAACGGGTGATTGTGGGAGCCCTCCATGAAGGCTAATTCAATGTACTTCCAGCGTTTTGGACGATCACAAATCGTTTGGTACCTGCTGTGGTGTCTGAGTATCACCGCTGGCTGCGCAACGACGAATTCAAAGGAGCTAGCAAGACAGATTTGTATCGAGGCCTCTGCCGTGCCTCGAGAACTTGACAAGGTCACTCTGCCATCATACGTGGTCGAGCCGCCTGATATCCTCCTGATCCAAACTGTGAGCACGCTACGCAGCCCGAGTTCGCTACTCGTTCCGGGTGATCGACTGCAAGTCCAACTGAAGAATGGGTTACCGATCGATGTCGGTGTCGATGCTGTGGCCAACCCGTTGCAATACGATGCGGATTCAAAGATTGAGCTGGCCTTCAAGGTACTGTCGGGGACGTACCGGATCGGTAGCGACGGTTTGATTGATTTCGGCCCGTCGTACGGAAAAGTTTCGGTCGCGAATATGACGGTCGCCGCAGCGGAGGCGGCTGTTCGCCAGCACTTGGAGAAGAAGGTCGGCCTTAAAGCTCCCGAACTCATGGTCTCGCTCGAAGACGTCGAGGCACCTCAACCAGTTTCCGGTGAGCACCTGGTGCGTCCCGACGGCAGGGTATCGCTGGGGATTTATGGTGACGTCTACGTGGCGGGGATGACTCTCCCTGAGGTCAGCGATGCGGTCAAACAACACCTCGAGGCGAACGATATTCACGATCCCAAGGTGGCCGTGGACGTTGCCGCTTACAACAGTAAGCAGTACTATGTCATTACGGATGGCGGAGGTTTCGGAGAGTCAGTCGCGCGTTTGCCATACACAGGGAACGAAACTGTGCTGGACGCGATTTCCCAAATCCAGGGAATACCTGAGGTATCGTCCAAGAAGATCTGGATTGCCCGGCCTGCACCGGCTGGCTCCGGCAATGCACAGATCCTTGAGGTTGCCTGGGAAGACATCGCTGCCCTCGGTCAAACCGCCACCAATTTTCAAATCCTCCCCGGTGATCGAATTTATATCCAGGCGGATCATATGGTCGCATTGGATAACTACCTAGCGAGAATTATCTCCCCACTTGAGCGTGTCGCCGGTGTTACGTTACTCGGCTTCGGCGTCGTTCGGGGTTCCAAGAACTTCAAGAGTCAGAACGGTAGTGGTGGTTTTGGTGGTGGATTTTAGCGGAGTTGTGAGTTCCACTCGTGTCGTGAGCTGCGCTCGAGTCGGCGTTGTCTGGTCAAAGTTTGTCGTCGTATCAGTTGTCGTCGAGGATTCTAGAACACGACAGCACGAGGAAAGTAAAGCCATGCAACAACCATCTCTCTGGCGATGCATTGTCCTGATTGGACTGTGGTGTGTGATGAACCTGTTTGGCCACGATCAAGCGTTCGCTCAATCGAGAAAAGTCTCCCCTCTACCTGGATTGGCTGGGCGTAAAATGAGCCCAGGCCGAGGTTCTCGCCCAACGCTAAGTCCCTACCTGGATTTGCTAAATCCCCGCAGCGGCGGGGTGGCCACGAGCTACTACAACAATGTGCGGCCTCGACAAGAGTTTCAGAAGAGTTCGCAGAGTCTGAACAAGGGACTGCAGTCTATTGAGTCACGCGTTCAGGGCCTGCAGGTTTCTCAAACTGCACAAACAAACGCAGAACCGGTTTCCACGGGCCGCATGTCACCGACCGGACATTCCACGTCGTCCGGAAATCTCGGAGGCTACTATCCCGGTGCGCGATGAAACTCATCGTGCGCGGGCATACGACATCGGCATTGTCGCACACGACTGATCCAGGATTGCGATCGGTGCGCGTGAAGTTCGGAAAGGACTCCTCTCGTGAATAAGCGTCAGCATTCCGCATCGCGCGGAGCTTCAGCACTGTTGCAAATCGTCGCGAGTGTCTTGGCGGGACTTGCGTCTTGTTCGCCTTTTGCACTTGCCCAAGACAGCCCGTATCACTCGGAAACACCTATTTGTTTAGACTCAGCGACAGAGCCTTCGTCGAACTCAATCTGGCGGCCGTGGCGCGTACTTTGGAATCATAAGACTGGAGCTGACCGCTACCGATCGGGCTGTCCGATTTGCCGACGGAACCATCAATGTCCGCTGCCGGTTTCCACGCCGGTTTGCGAACCCAATTTCGGGTATCACCAACCATGTTGGCGACAAATACCGGTCGATCGCCGCTGCGAAACTTTTGAATCTTACCAGAGTATTGAATTTTATCAGAATAATTCGGTATCGGAGTCGCCGCCCATTGCGCCTGAACCATTACCTCCCGTTTATCCGTTGTTACGCGACCGCGGAGTCATGGCCGGCACAGAAGCGGCGAAGCGTGGACCATCACCTCCCGTTTACCCGATATTACGCGACTCGCGACTGCGATCACGCTAACTCGGTCCGCCGTGACTGCGGGCACTTCGGACTTCCGGAACCACGCGTCGCCCGCGAATTTTAATGTTGCGAACGGCGGCACCCATTCGCAAGAATGGGTTAGACCTCGTACGGTCGAGTCTGACACTAACCCGAAGTGTCAGCGAGGGCCTGATACCTCTGCCCTCGCTGACGCTTCGGGTTGGTGTGAAGTGCTCTCCAAGTGTGTCAGACTTGGCCGTGCGCGGTATCGGTGAATGAGCTCAAATCACGCTTCCCAGCGCAGAACGCTGATGTCACTCCACAATGGGACGTCCGCCGGCGAAAAGGGGCTGTTGGTACGCCCGGATGGCGACGCAGGGACCGAGGTTTCTCGCCAATTGGCTCTATCCGTTCCCGAGTCAGTGCGGGCTCTCGGTGAACCGCTGGAGCCGTTTTTCGAGGCCTGTGGTGGTCGGCAAACGCTTTCGCTTTCTCTCTCCCGCCGTGACGGCCAGGCTCCCCCCGAGACCTGTGTCTTTCAACAACCGTTCGTCCTCATCGGCCGCTGCCCAGAAAGCGACTTGGCCCTGGCCGATCGCGCGGTGAGTTTCCGGCACTTCTACTTTCAGTTGATCAGCGGCCGCTGGCTGTTCGTCGACATGCCCGGCATTTCGGGGGCGTCCAGCGAGCAAGAGAGCAGCACGTCGGGCTGGCTCGACGTCACCAGCGAACTGACGGCCGGTCCGTACACGCTGACGTTCGTTTCGGCTGACCGACAGACGTCGACGGAGATTTCAACCAGGGTGAATTCCGGGGAGGCCGTGGAACTCCCCAGCTTCGAGCTCGAACTCGTGAACGCACGGCGCGGCTCCCAAGCGCGCCAAATTCCGAAAATCTCCACCTCGTTGACCCTTATTGGCCGCAGTCGGCAATGCGGTGTCCGGCTCAAAAACGAGAGCGTTTCGAAGGTTCATGCGAGTTTGGTGCTGACGCCGCATGGGCTGTGGGTCGTCGATCTCCTGGGGCGCGACGGCGTGCTGGTTGACGGCCGTCGTGTGTACTGGAAGCAGCTCCACGACGGAGCCATCATTCAGATCGGCCGATTTGGACTCCGCGTTCAGTTCAGCGCGTCGCGAGCCTTGATTGTGAGAACCCGCCTCGACCATCCGCCGGCCCGGAATCAGCCCAGCCGCAAGTCCCGCTCGTCGTCAAGCGGAAGCCTGTCGGAAAGGTCGGTGATGGCGCTGGTCAAACAGATGGCCAATATGCAGACTCAGTTCTTCGAGCACTCGCAGCTCCAGACCCGGTTGATCACCGAAATGCTGGCCCAGCTCGGACGGGCTCAGCAGGCCACCGTTCGGCAAGATCTGGCCCGGATCGACGAAATCGGCCGCGAGCTGCAGGAAATCAAAACGCAGTTGGCGGGTCCGCCGGGCGCGACGACTGTCCGCGATTTACCGCGCACGCAAAGCATTAGTGCCCCCGAGCGGTCGTTGGTCGAGTTGCCGGCGACGGCCAGCGCAGCGGAGCAAACGGGAGAGGGAACAGGAGACAGGGAACAGGGGACAGGCGAGTTGCCGGTGAAGGCCAGCGCCGCGGTCACGGCTCCGCCGCCCCGCTCCGCCCTGCCTCCTGTCCCCTGTCCCCTGTCCCCTGTCCCCCGTGCCGCGGACACGATACCGCCGCCCCACTCCGCCCTGCCTCCTGTCCCCTGTCCCCTGTTCCCTGTCACGCGCGCCGCGGACACATCGCCGCCGCCCGGGAGCGTCATTGGCACAGAGCAGCGTCTTCCCAAGCCCGCCGAGCAGGGCCGTAACGCCCGCCTACCCGCCACACCTCCAACCGTCGAATCCCATGCCTGGCTGATGCAACGCATGGCGGGTCTGAGTCAGGAGCGAAACAGTCTCTGGTCAAAGATCATGAATGCCTTTGGACGCAAGCCAGGCAATCGGTCGGACGATTGACCAGCGGCTGTGTCACGAATGATGCCCGTTTGTCCCGAATTGTGCCACCGACGAGTAGAGTGCGTGACACTGTGTCACAAACTAACCCGAAGCGTAAGCGAGGGCATGTCATTGTGCCGCCCTCGCTTACGCTTCGGGTTGGTGTGCGCCGGTGGCACAATTCGGGTTACCGTGGATCCGCCCGCGGTGCCGATTCCTGCGAACGGGCAGGGGATCGTATCTCGACAAGAGTTCGTCGGATCCACGGATTCACCGGACAAAGCTGCAGGCTGCGGGAAAACCAAACGCCGGCGACTTGAAGCTGCGGTCCATCGCGCCCCTGCGAGAAATGCAACTGCGCCTGCCCCAGATACTCGGCGAAATCGGCATTCCTGGGATTGATTTCGAAGGCCCGTTCCCCGTTCGGCAAAGCGGCAAGTAACTCGCCGAACTTCTGCTTCTGCGACAGTGTTTTTTCCGGAAGCCTTTGGCGAGCGATAGCCCGGCGCAGTGGCATCATGAGCCAATCGGCGTAAGTCTCTCGCAAGGCACCGTAAGCCAGGAATCCGGCCAGACTGAAGACCAGTAGCTTTCCCAGAGGCGACGTCCAACGCGGGCTGCTGGCGGACAGCGCTGCCTGCCTCAGGGGCCGTGTGGACAGGACGTCGCCAAGCAGAGTACCGATCAACATGGCACACAGGCAGGCGTTGGCCGGAATCTGAATGCCGTGATCGACAACACCGTGAAGTGCAGCAAACAGAACGCCGCCGCACAGGCCGAGGCGGAGTGTGCGTTGGGCAGGTGAGACGTTTGCGTCCCAAGTCGATACGACGCACCATCCGGCCCAACCCACAGCGGCACCAAGCACTGCCAACCCCAGCACTCCAGATTCGGCCGCGGACTCCACCCACGCATTGTGTGCGAGGTACAGGACGACGTCGCCCGGAACAAAGGCGGGGCAGGTGCAGCCGAAGTTTCCCAGACCGACGCCCAGCCATGGCGATCGGACGAACATCTCGTAAGCGGCCTTACATGCGGTTCCGCGACTTCCCAGGTATTGGTCCAGGCCGGTCTGGAAAACGGTGATGACGCAGCCGGCTGCGAGAAGTGCCGACCACGACAGCAGCAGCACCACGCGTTTTCGAGTTCGTGACGCCGCCAGGCAGGCCACCAGCAGCCCGGAAAGACAAATCGCAGAGATTCCGCCGCGCGAATGCGCCGGAACGGCAACGGCGAACGCGGCCGCTGCCACGTAATCCACGACAAAGAATCGTCGGAGCCACCGCGCCCATGACGAACCAGCCTCCCAACTGCAAAGCACTCCGATGATGACGGGCAGGGTCAATCCGATGCAGGCGGCGAAATGGTTGGCGTTGATCATCGCCCCCATGGCGGCACCACCAACCGGGGAATTCGAGACGTAATGGATCCTGCCCACAAACACTTCGTCCGCGTATCCGAAACCCGAACTGTGAAACCCCGATAGGAGCGGGTTCTTGTATTGCTTGTAGACACCACGCAGGTCATGGAAGCCCAGTGCCTTATTGTCGAAACCTTCTCCGACAATCAGCCCCAGAAACAAAATCGTTGCGCCGACCGACGCCACGCAGGTCAGCAGCCATCGTCGAAAACGCGCGATTTGTGCCACGTCAGCCGTGATCATGACGATCAGGGCCAGCATCAGGCAGCGGCGCAGCGCCGCCTGGGTATTCGACGTGTTCACCGAGACGCAACGGATTGCCCTGCGGCTGGTCAAAGTCTGTGCCGTCGTCTGCGCATTGTCAGACAGCGACGAAACATGCTCGATCAGCGGCCTGGGCAACGAAATCGTCTGGATCGTCCCGAGCACAACAACTGCCAGCGGCAGCCACAGCAACGACCATTGCTTCGGTCCGGAGAAGGCCCATAATACTGCGGCAACAGCCACGAGAACTTGCAGACCGCAGTACGCCCAAACCTCGGTTGCGCCAAACGCCAGCGGCCCGACGACGGCTGCGATCCCCAGCAACGCCACGGTCATCGAAAGCATTCGCATTGCCGTCTTACTTCAGTTCCCGTTGCAAGCGCTGGAGTTTTATCCGCTCCAGGGGATGCAGGTCTTCCAGGCGAAGCCCCAGTTCTTTGGCCCTCGAAAGCGATTGCTGGGCCTGTTCGTTCTCATTCAGGTACGAGTCCACAAGCGCCTTATGAAAATAGTATGTCGCGTTAGCCTGCGGTCCCCGCAGCAACCCGGTCAGGTCATTGCCAGCGCCCTTGGCGTCCCCCAGCGACAGCTTGATTGCGGCGCGGGAGTCAAGCAGAGTGGGGTTCGGACCGGCAAGCTTCAGTGCTTTCTCAATCAGTTTCAAGGGTTCCTGACCTCCCTGGCCGCGCAATGCCAGGAGCAATGCCAGATTGTTCAGAGCCGACGGATCGTCATTGTCGATTTTGAGCACCTCCCGATAGTAGCGTTCCGCGTCGTCATATTCCCCCTGCCAACTCTTTTGATTCGCCAGAACTATCAGTAGGCCGGTCGGTCGGTTGTGTTGCTCCAGTGCTGCCACAAGGATCTTCTCGGCTCGAGCGAAATGTGCGGCGGATGCAGACGGCGAGGTGGGAAGCGTCGCCACGACGGCAGCAATCTCCTCCGGACGCGCGGTATTGGCGACCCGTTCCAAGATCTCCAACGATTCTTCAAAGCGGCCCTGGCGCCCGTAGAACGCCGCCTGTGCCAATAATTCCTCCGGACGCTCCTCCGTGTTGACGCGATACAACTCGTTCGCCCGTGCAAGAAATTTCTCCGCCCAGTCCTTCGCGGCCGAAGACTCGTCCGAGGCCGCTGACTGCTGCAACCGCCCGGCGAAGCCTTCGAGCAACATGGCGGCATTCCGCGCACGAGGCTGGCGTGTACCTTCGGGCGATACCGGTGCCTTGACGAACTTGTCGATCGAGGTCAGCAGCTCTTGATATCGCTCTCGGACAAACAAGACCTCGGCCGCCAGAGCTGCCACAGCCAGGTCACCAGGGCTCTGTTTTTCGAGCGGATTCAACCACAACTCCGCTTCATTGAATTCCTTTTGAGAGATCAAGAACCTGATGTATTCGATGACATACCTGGGCTGGACGTCGTGAGCAGTTGCTAACTTCCGAAAATGAAGCGCCGCCTTCTGCGGAGCGTCGAGACCAACGTAAAGCTGCGCCAGCATCAGCCGCGACTCGGCCAGTAGTTCGGGCGCTGACGACCACTCGTCACCCGCCAGAGTTCCTTCCAGTAATTCGGCGGCTTCCACCCGGGACTTCTGATCGGGTGACAGCGACAGCAACAGCGCCTTGACGCGCAGATCAGCGACCGACTGCGGCAACAAGACCAGGTTCTCCTCGATGAGCGCCAAGGCCCGCTTCACGGCCACCGGATCCCGCTGGGGCAACAGGGTCAGGGCCAGAGACCGGCGACACAAGAATCGCTCTTCCTCACCCGCTTTGGCCTGGCCTTTGACAATCCGCGTAAAGAGTGTTCCGGCTTCTTGAATCTTGCCGCGCCGCAGGTAGAAATCGGCCACTCGGCGGATCACGGGCGCATCGTCAGGAGTGATCTCGAGGGCAGTCTGATATCGGGCTTCTGCCTCTTCGTGACGTTCGAGAAACTCCAGAGACTGGGCCAGCGCCAACGGGACGTCGCTCTTCGGTTTGATGCTAGTTTCGGCTTGCTTCAAGGCGGCCTCGGCCCTCTGAATCTGTTTCGTCTTGCCGAGGAATTGGACGAGCGCGACCCAACCCGCAGTGGCCGTCGTGTCGAGCTCAATCGCCTTCCGGAAATGCTCTTCGGCATCATCGTTTTTCTCGAGAGCACTGAAAATTCTTCCGACCCAGACATGCTGCTTGGGTTCTTTCGACGCTACGGCCGCCTTCGTCACAAACAACAGCGCCCGGTCACGGTCTCCTATGTTCAACGAGATCTCTGTCGCCAGACGATTCATTTCCGCCGAAAACGGGGACTGTTGCGCCTGCAGGTTACGGATGAGCTTATCCGCATCGGTCATCCGCCCTCGCTGATACAAGAGGTCTACCACTTGGCTAACGACCTCCGAACTGCGCTCTCCGAGTCTGATCGCTTGGAGGTAGTTGTGAATCGCCGATTCCTGGTCTTTTTCCGCTTCATTGATCTGCGCCTGGAGCAAGGGCACGAGCGACCAGGCCGGACGAGCGATGCTCGCCTGATTCAGTTGGTCTTTTGCCTTTTTGTAAAGGTCCGGACGGTTTTCGACTTTCGCGACGATATTGAGTCGCACTGCCTCCCCGTAACGCCACAGCGGCCCCGAGCCCTCGATGCCTTTCACGTCCTCGAGGATCTGCTCCATCAACGAAATTTTGCCGGAACGAGATGACAGATCGAACAGCAGCAGGCGAACCGGAAGATTCGTCGGCTGCGCTTCAGCCACCAGCTTGCCTAGCCGCTCGGTTTCTTCGAAATCCCCGAGCGCTAGCGACACCGTAGCCAGGCCTGCAAACAGCTCCACCCGCTCGTCGGCGGTCCACGAGTCGCCGGGTACTGCGAGTTCCCTGATCGCTTCTTTGGCTTCCACACCGCGGCGACCAGCCAGATGACGAGCCCGAGCCAGCCGGATCAGCACGGCATCACCAACGGCGGCTTGGGCTTCGTTGAGTCTCTCCCATGCGCGCTGTCCGTCATCCTCCCCGCGCTCGGCGAGCGCCACCAGACCGAGCCAGAGTTCTAAGGACTCGGGAGACCGGTCGCGGGCGGCCAGCAACGATTCTTCCGCCTGCGATTTCTGATCCCGAGCGACCAGAATCTCGGCACGCAGAATGACAACAGTCGCCGAATTGGGATCGAGTTGCTCCAGCCTGTCGAGTATGTGTGTCGCGGTGCCCCAATCCCGTTCCGACGGATCGCGACGGAAATTGGCATAAATCTCCAGCCGCGCCAGTTGCGTCAGAGTCGATGTCGGCGCCCCGGAAAGCCTGGTAATCAGGCGGTATTCCTCGAGCGCCTGGTCGAACCGTCCGATCCCGAGCAGCGCGCGGGCGACTCCCAGTCGCGCCGGAATCCAGAGGGGATCGACGCCGATCGCCTGGCTAAATGCCAACAGTTGCAGGTCGATCCGGCCTAATCGTTCGTGGCACTGGCCCAGCCAGAAGTAGGACTGTTTCAATAGATCCGGCCATTTGCCGAGAGACGCCTGAAGTCCCGTCAGCTTCCTGGCGGCGTTGAGCCATTCCCCCTTTGCAATCAGGATCCGCGATTCCAGGAAGGTCAGCGGCGGCCTGGGGTATCGCGTCGACCAAAGCTCTTTTCGAGTCTTCTCAGCATCCAGGACGTTTCCCGCTTCGATGAGCAGCAGCGCCAGGTTCCACAACAGGTCTTGATGTTTGGGGACGGCCTGGAGCCCTCGTTTGAGCCACGAAATCGCCTCGTCTCGATGCCCGGTTCGCAGTTCGAGATTCGCGAGCAGCCCATAAATCAACGCATTCTTGGGGTACAGTTGCAGCCCGCGCCGGGCGAGATCCTGGGCTTCTTCAAGTCTGTCGTTCGCCAGAAAACTACGGGTGGCAAACAGGATCACGGCGTCGTCGTCGGGGGCAAGTTCCAGCGCCAGCCGGGCATCTTGAAGCACCCCCGTCAGTAAGTTTTTTTGGGATTCGATCATCGTCTCCGGCGCGTCGCTACCAGGCTTCCCTTCCTGCGCGGCCGGCCTTGAAGAAAAAGAGGCGTCTCGAGACTCCAGTTGAAAAGTTCCCCGAATGACATAGGCAGCGGCTGTGTCGACATTCCGCTCGACCATTTCCTTCAGAACCTGAATCGCACCGGAGCCATCCTTCAGGTGATCGCGCAAGAGAACGGCAAGCTGCACATTTAAGTGAAGGCGACCGGGTGCGGCTTCGATGGCTCGATTGAGCAACTCCTTGGCACGCGGAGCACTCGCGGTCCCCGTATATTCGCCGACCTGCGTATAGCAGTCGGCGAGCAGCTCGAGCAGCTCGGAATCGTCGGGCGCAACATCGAGGAGCACTCCGAGATGGTCGCACGCATCGTGAATGCGCCCTAAGCCGATCACAACATCGACCAGCCGGCGGCGTACAACCAGCCGCGTGCGGTCCAACCGTAGGACTGCCTCAAGATTTCCATAGGCTTTGGGAAAGCGTTTCAGGTCGGCCTGCAAAATCCCGAGCTCGGCCCGTTGATCGATACTGTTCCCCGGAACGAGCATAATGTAGCGTTCGAGATAACCGATGGCTTCATCCGGCCGCTTTCGCTCTCGGGCAAGATCCGCTTGCCGGAGCAATACCCCGGCATTGCGTCGGTTTTGGTATCCATGCACGAAATACGCTGTGACGCTGATGACGAGACTTAACAGCAGAAACAGACCCAGCAAACGAAAATTTACGATCCGCATATCAACCGCCTCGAAATGAAGTTCATCACATCACAAATGAGGTTGTCAACTGAAAACAAAAAAAGCAGCCTGTTCCGTTAGGAATAGGCTGCCATCTCGCTTAGCAAAGTCGTTATAAGTGCCATTACAGAAAAAACTTAAACGACTAACTACTTACGGCGCATATACGTCCTGAAACCAAACAAACCGGGAACACCGCATAAAAGCAGCGCAAATGTCCCGGGCAATGGCACGGGTGCCGGCAATTCGTTGTACGTCGTTGCACCATCATGCACAGCCGATGTAAAAAATGCGTAGGGGGCGTCCGACGTGATAAACAACAAAGGGGAGGTATCAGTCACGTGGAGCATCGCTTCACCAAGGACCGTCCAAAAAAATCGCACGCTTTCTGACCCACTACCATTTGGAAAGAGATTCGGTCCATTCTTCGATGCACCTGTGGGATCATCCGTACCGGCGGGCGAAGCCGCAAATGGGGTCGCACCATCCCCTAGATATCCTGCGGCAGCAAACGTCGGAACGCCATCTGCCACAGGGTCTGCAGCAGCACCAACGGTGGTGGCTGAACCGAGGAAGAGGTTTGATGCGGGGCCGACTTTACCACCATTGGGCGCGGTGTCATTGAAAACCTTGCCGACAACGTAACCCACCGACGTGACTTCGCCCCTAACCGCGCCAATCTGTAATTGACTGATGTTGCTGACGCCGTTGTTGATGATCTGGTAAAAGTAAACGAACTTGGCTGCTGTATCGACGGCCGTTGCCGGCAATAGGCTCAAAGCAGTCCCGAGATCCAAGTCGGTTGTCCAATCACCAGTATTCTCGTAAACCGCAAAATTGACAATCGCATTTGCCGCACCGGACGGCATCGTTGACTGAATCCCAGCAAATAAGTTGCTGCCGTCGGTCATCTTTGAATAGCCCGACAACACGAATCCTGCCTGTGCATTGCTCGACGTGGCAGCGAGCAACGCTGCTACGGCCAAAGCCATAAATCCAAAAAACCTATTTCTATTCATTATTTTGATTCCTTGTGAAAAAACGTACCCAGTAATCCGCTTGTGAAAGGAAAGAAGACTTTCATCTCTCCCGCAAAATGAAGAGCCCGGACATCCTTCGAGTTCCTCTGTCATAGAAATGACAAATGGAACCTGCAGGGCGCCAACAGGCTCAAGACGCGACCCGCGGTGGATCTAACATCTCGTTCGGATTGGGCTTGGGAGGAATCAACAACTTAAATTCGGACAATCGTTCATTCATTTCGTGAGACGTGGCAAGACAAAATCGTTCAGTGATAGCAGCCCCAGGGGACTGAGCTCCGCCGGTGGTGGAACTGGGCGACCCGCCACAACCTCCATCGCCTACCGGTAGGCACGCCTGGGTATCCCAGCCGAACTGCAAGACGGGCTGCTCGTCGGACTCGACAGGGTTTTCGTTTCCCGTGCTCAACGTTGATCCTGAAGATGATCCACCGACGAACGCACCGGTTGAACTCTGGGCCGCTAAGGCCAAGAGCAATTCCGGCGTCAGAACTTCTGGAGTTCCCAAGGCCAGTAATGACGCATCGCAAGGCGGCACTCCGCGTTCGCTGGTCGTACTCGGGGTGGCTCCCAACAGGATAAATCCTGCGTTAGAAACGTTGGGAGCTACCAAGACGACCAACGCCCAAGCAACCATCGCCCACGACCGACTGGCGACTGCGCACAACCTTGCAGCGCGGAACGAGAGTCCACGAGCTAAAGCGTTTGCAGTTGGTTGAGGAGGGTACGTCATGGCTGCAATCGTCAGATAAAAAACACCGAGCAAGTCCCAATCGGGCCTGCCGTCTACTCTGCATCTTTCAACGGACTACGAAAAAATACACTCGATCAAAACCAATTTCTCAAAGTCAGCGCATCTTCGGAATCGTGATCAATCAACTTTTTAATTAGCCCCCCATGCGGAAGTCCATCAATAAGTCGCGAGTTTTTCGGACGAATTGCAAATTACGCTCACGAGCGTATGCGAGAAATGTAGACTGCAAGCGGTCGATGGAGAACACACGGAGAGCCTTGGCACGTGCAAAACTGGGAAAAAATGACACCCGGTTTCATTAGACCGCGGTCGCTGGCCCAATGGCACTTACTTTGTAACCCGCAGCGTCAGCGAGGGACTCAAAAACGCCGGAAAATGCAAGGAACCCCTCGCTGACGCTGCGGCTTACGCCTCATTGACTGCTGGACTGCCGATTGGTGATGTGCCTCCTGCCATTCCTGCGCCCCACGATCACCGGACGGGGTTGAGAAGGACGTTGAGAATTCGTTTGGCCGCTTGGCCGTCCCAATACTTCGGTTGCCGGCCAGCCGTTGGACGAACCCGCAGAGCTTTTAGTCCCTCCTCGACGATGCGGACCGGATCCAGACCGACGAGCGTGTTCGTTCCCTCAGCGATCGTCACCGGACGCTCGGTGTTTTCTCGCAACGTCAAACACGGGATTCCCAGAATCGTCGTTTCTTCCTGGAGACCGCCCGAGTCGGTCAGAACCAACTGCGAATGGGCAACCAACTTCATGAAATCGAGGTAACCCAACGGATCGATCAGCCGGATATCGCTGTCCTTGATGACCGGCGATCCCTCCAACGCGGCCCGCGTACGCGGATGGACCGGGAAGACGATCGGGGTTTGGGTGGCAATTTCCGCGAGAGCATTCATCAGTCCCTGGAACACGGCGGGATGATCGACATTCGCTGGCCGGTGCAGGGTGACGACTGCATAGCCCCGCGACTCCAGGCTCAGCCGTTGCAGCACATCCGATTGCTCCGCCAGATCACGCGTGGCCAGCAGCGTATCGATCATCACGTTGCCGACGAAATGGATCCGCTGGCCGGCGACCCCTTCACGCTCAAGATTCGTCACACCACTCGGCTCGCTGACGAAAAGCCATTCGCTGATCGCGTCGGTGAGCAAGCGATTGATCTCCTCGGGCATGGACCGATCGAAACTGCGCAGCCCCGCTTCCACATGAGCCACGGGGATGCCCAGCTTGACCGACGTCATGGCACAGGCCACCGTGGAATTCACGTCCCCCACAACGATCACGACGTCCGGCCGGCGTTCCAGCAGCACTGGCTCGAACCGCCGCATGATCTCCGCAGTCTGCACAGCGTGCGATCCGCCCCCAACATTCAGATTGACATCAGGCCGGGGGATTTCGAGTTGCTCGAAGAACAACTCGGACATCTGCCGGTCGTAATGCTGCCCGGTATGCACGAGCGTCAACTCGGCGGTGCCCCGGGCCTTGAGCTCCCAGGTGAGCGGCGCGATTTTCATAAAATTGGGACGGGCTCCCGCCACAATCAATAGATGCATTGAAAGGACTCTCCTCGGCCGGGCGGCAAGAAATAAGATCCAGGGCACGTCGCCGCACTCGCCACAGCTTGTTGAATTTCTCGTGGGATAGGCTTCCAGCCTGTCAGCATGGTGACAAATCGCGTTGTTTCTGCCCTGCCCCGACAGGCTGGAAGCCTATCCCACGACTTTTTCGAAAGGCTGGCCAGAAAGTGTTGAATTCCCCCCACTGGGCTTGCCCCAGTGGCTCGCGGGATTCTGCACTACTGGTTTGTTGTTTGCCGCTGAATTCTGAGTAGTGCAAAATCCCGTGAACCACCCCGGCAAGCGAGGTGGGGACATTTTTTGTGCGGGGATATTCTTAACGGGCTTTGGCGAGCTTGGCTACCGGCACTTCATCCTTCATCCCCGGTTCGCACCAAACACAATAGCCGGCTCGAAGGCAAATTCACCGTCAGAACCTGACCAAACCAAGGAACTGATCCCCAAAGGATCCGCTTGCAAAACCGCTG
>CAYSHJ010001196.1:0-7495 GCA_964430385.1 uncultured Planctomycetaceae bacterium | reverse complement strand
GCCTTGAGCTGCGAGATGCTCTGGAACATGTGGACCGGGATGCGGATCGTGCGCGCATGATCGGCGACGGCGCGCGTGATGGCTTGGCGAATCCACCAGGTGGCGTACGTCGAGAACTTGTAACCGCGACGGTACTCGTATTTCTCGACACCGCGCATCAAACCGGCGTTCCCTTCTTGGATCAGGTCCAGAAAGCTGAGGCCGCGATTGCGGTATTTCTTGGCGATCGAGACCACCAGTCGTAGGTTGCCGCCCGACAGCTTTTGTTTGGCTTCGGTCCACTGCGCGAAGCGGCGCTTGATCGTCTTCGACCGAGCGATGAAATCGGGCGCCGACTCGCGGACCATCGCGACGAGTTCGTCCAGTTCCCGGTGCAGTACCGAGACGTCCTTCGTCACAACCGTGCGGCCGTCCATCAGGTTCTTACCGTAGTTGTGGCGATGATGGCCGTGCGACTTCTTGGACTCCTCGATCATTTTAACGAGTTGTTCCATGCGCTCGGCGATTTGATGCAACCGCTTCATCACCGGCTGCAATCTCTGCGTACGGATACTCAACTCTTCGATCAGCGTACACATCTTGCGTCGACGCGTGATTTGGCGTTGCTTCGCGGCCTTCTTGTCGGCGGCGGAGGCATCGTCGGAAATCAGGATCGCGTAATCCGCACGGTTCTTCTGGAACAGCTTCTTCAGCAGCGGCATGTTCTTGGGCAGGCGTCCCTCGATCTGCTCTTTGCGAGTGTTCTCGGTTTCAGACGTGCGAAGTGTGCGTTCGAACGGCAACGCCTTTGAACTGACCTTTTCGAGAGTGTCGATGCCCATCTCCAGCGCGAAGTCCGACTCCATGACGCCGCGGCGGAAACGCTTGCGCGTGATCTCGATTTGCTTGGCGAGATAAATCTCCATGCGTCGCGTCAGCAACGGGATGTTGCCCATCTGGCTGAGATACATGCGAATCGGGTCTCGCGACAGCAGCGCACGCTCTTCCTGTGCAGTCAACTTTTGCGGCGGAGTCGGTTCCGCCTGAGTGCGAGCGGCGTGCGCCGCAGCCTCCGGATCGTCGATGGGGGTGTCCGGATCATGGATGAGATCCATGTGGGTTTCTTCCAGCCAGACGAGCAGGTCGTCGACCATTTTCGGGTCGCCGCCTTCGTCGGGCAAGTAGCGATCGACCATTTGGAAGGTCATCACGCCCTTCTTCTTGGCCACGTCGATCAACGTATTCAGCTTCTTATCCAAGCGATGCACGGTTCACTCCTACTGGGTGGAAACCTGAAAGAACGCACGTCCCTTTGCGATCCACGTTCAGTTCAAACTCAATCACTTCCAACAGCCTCACCTAATTGAGGTCAACAATCAACCAAAGACAATCACACAATCCTCAAGATGCGGAAATCAGTTTGCGGCGGCAAAACTGATCAACAATCGCTCACAACCATCACGGTCCGACAGCGACCGTTGCCGAGCGACCTGCGACTCATCCATTTCATCTCACGACACGGGGAGAATCAGCAAGCGGACTCAGGCAAGCGGATCCTCTTTGACAGAATCCTTTCTCTCAACGTGAGAACCAAACCAACCAAATCTTTGACCGGAACAAAATCGCTCCGGCACAACTCCATTGACAACCTTGAAGCGATTCCCGACGGAACCGCACGAGGTCGCAAAAACGAAGGCCACATCCTATCAAAGCGACTTCTCGTATCCAGCAAAAAGATTCGGACCCCGTGAAAATTCTCGGAACTGACAACGCAGTCATTCTTCGCCTCTGGATCGGTCTCGTCAACCGAGCGTCCAATTATCGACGACAAGCCTCTGTCGCAGCAGCCTTCGATCAAACGACGATCCATTCTCGTTTCGGAGAAAATGAGATGCCTCGCACGTCCGTCATGGCCGACAACCTTCCGCGGCTGTTCATCGAACTCCTGGGCGACCGCGCCGCGCGGTCTTACGCCTCTTGCAATTCGACGAACTGGCTTTCAGACGACGGGCGCGGAACCGGCTGACCAGTGGCACGCAGATCCGCGATGTGCAACGAGATCGCTTCGCCGATGAGTTGTTCAACTTCAGCACGTGTGTCACCGACCGCGACGCAACCGGGCAGGTCGGGAACATACGCGCCAAAACCGTCATCGCCGGTTTCAATGATGACCAGGTACTTCATCACGTGTCTCCTGTGAGTCCGGCTTGCTTGAAAATACTGTTGAGCGTTCCGGGCGGAACGGATTTGTGGGGCTGCCCCGCAACCGTCACTGTTCCCGGTTTTGTCGGATGATGATACTGCTTGTGGCTGCCCGTCGTTCGCACATGGAACCAACCGTCTGCTTCGATCAACCGAATCACCTCACGAACTTTCATGGCGCGCGTTCCCAAGAAGTGAAGACATTCGACGCAATCGATGGACTTAGAACAAGGGCAACTGAGATTGAGTCACGTGGTCGCGTCGTGTTTCACCAGCGGTGGCGACGGAACGATTTTCAGTTTGAGCGAGATTGCGTTACGATCCTTGGCCGTCAGTGATCGAATCTTGGTTGAGTCCCGCTGCGTGCTGAGCACGCGGATTTGGCTCATGGCAATTGTTGCGGCAAAGCCGCGATCGGCCTCTCATGGGTCAATACGTCGTCCGCTACGGCCTCACGCGAATTGTGGGGGAATTCTCGTCGAAAGGCGACGACGAAATCGCTCGCGGTTCCGCCGTCATCCTGCGCACCGAGCGCGGTGTCGAGTGGGGTGAGGTGCTTTGCGCCGCCAGTGAGCAGACGCGAACATATCTCGGCAAGACTGATGAGTCGGGACGCATTCTGCATCCGGCGACGGCCGAAGATTTCCGCAAGCGCGACGAACTGCGACAGACCGAACGCCGTGACTTCGCGGAGTGCCGACGGTTCATCGCCGAGCACAAACTGCAAATGCAATTGATCGACGTCGAACGTGTCTTCGGCGGCGAGCGGTTGGTCGTTTATTACCTCTCCGAGAAGCGCGTCGACTTTCGCGACTTAGTCAAAGCCATGGCCGGGCACTTCCGGTTGCGGATCGAGCTGCGGCAAATCGGCATTCGAGACGAAGCGAAACTCCTCGCCGATTACGGCGACTGCGGCAAGCCGGTTTGCTGCAACACGCACCTCCGCGAGATGCCGCCGGTGACGATGAAAATGGCCAAGATGCAAAAGGCCACGCTCGACCCGTCGAAAATCTCCGGCCGCTGTGGGCGATTGAAGTGCTGCCTGCGGTACGAGTACGAAACCTATGAAGAGTACCAACGCGAACTGCCACCCGTTGGCGCGACGGTCGTGACGAAAAACGGCCAAGGCCGAGTCGTGGGCCAGGAGATTCTGGCTCGCAAGGTGATGATCGCCTACGACGACGCGCGGCGCATCCTGATCGATTCACACGAAGTACTGACCGTGATCAGCACTCGCGGTTCCAAGGCCAAGCCCGCTCACGCTGAGCTGCCTCCGCCGACGGAGAGTGCGTGAAGCCAAATCACTGTTTCGGCGGATCGTCACGTCGAGCTATAGTCTATAGTAACGGGCGTCGATGTGACTGTGATCCACGGTCGCAAGTTGTTCCCAAACGAGAATCTCCCCAGGGGAGTCGCGATGAGTCAGACACGGAAGGCTACGATCACCAAGCCTCGATATCACCCCGCGGCGTATGAGTTCGTTGATCTCGCGCTGCGATATTCTCAGAAAAAGTTCGACAAGCTGGCCGGTCAGCGCTCCGAGTCATCCGAAGAAGTTGCGCACATTTCCGGGAAGCAACTGCTGGAAGGCATTCGCGAACTGGCGCTCCATGAGTTTGGCCTGATGACCATTCCGGTCTTTCGGCATTGGGGAGTGAACGCGACCGACGACTTTGGCCGCATCGTGTGGGATCAGATCGAACACGGCCGCATGCGCAAGACCGACCAGGATCTGCTCAGCGATTTTTCCGGTGTCTATGAATTCGAAGCCGTGTTCGACCGCGATTACCGAATCGACACGACCCAAGCGTTTCGACGGTAGGACAAGATCGGAGACGGCTCGCTGTGCAAACGGATGCGCCTGACACTGGTCACGACGAGGCAACCTGCTCGAATGCTTCGTCGGCAATCGCACGTTGGCGATTTCGACTGGCTGTCGTCTTGATCATCGCGTGGCTGGTCGTGTTGAGCCTGCTGTCATTCTTCACGGCCAATCCCGTGACGCTCAATCGCGATCAGATTCGGAAATCGAACGACGTCTTGACCGCCATCGTCGAGAATCCCGCCGCCGGCAACGTCCGAGTCCTACATGCGTGGAAACAAAGAGTCAACGAGAAGACGCTCGTGCTTCCCAACCTGAAATCCACCGAGGCTGTGTCGGGAAAGACCTATCTGATTCCGATCAGTGGAGCAGGCGACGAATGGATTGTGACGCCGTCGAAGCTGCCGCAAAACCTGCCGCTCATCTATCCCGCCACGCCCGAAGCCGAACGACAACTCAAGAGCATTTTGGAAACCGGCCACTTGCCGTGATGGCCCCCAGAGAAACCCGGCTTCTCGAAAGCAGCCGGGCCTTTGAGATCACTGAATTGGCAAGACCGATAGGTCGAATGGGTCGCATACGACCTATTCGATTCTGCACTGCAAACGTTTGAAATCTTGGCTTGGCGCGAAGGTTGTTCAGCCACGGATGAAACACAGATGTCACACGGATTTGCGGCCTGCCTGTCGGCAGACACGCCACTTCCCAAGGGTGTGCTACGGCCATCGCCGCTTGGTTCTTGTTCGTGCTGTTTTGTTTCATCCGTGTTCCATCAGTGTTTCATCCGTGGCCAGAATCTCTTAGGTTGCGGGCGGCAGCCCGCGCCAAGAAAGAGCCAAATCACTGACCCAGCGCGAGTCGTGTTATTTCTCTGCCTTCTCCTTGGTCTCGCCGGGCATGTCGCCGTGATGCGTGTGCTTGACTTCGCCGGTGAAGCTCTTGCTGCCGATCTTCACGGTGAACTTACCCACGAGACCCTCTTGATCTTCATACGCATCGACCAGTTCTTCGCTCGTGATCTCGAAACGCGATGATTTTCCCTCGACGTCCGCATCTTGCGCTGCTGCGGCGAGCGTGTAGGTTTGCGGCTTGTCTTGGGTGGGCAATTCCAGCGTGAATTCCTTCGCCTCGATCGCCACCGCGGACTTCGCGTCAGCTCCAAGCAGATACAAGGTCACCTTGTGGGACTCTTCATCGAACACGACCTCGGCGTGATATTCCTCCTCGCCCAACTCGATCAATTCGCCGCCGTGAGGTCCATGTTCGTGGCTATGAGCATGCCCGTGCTCGGCATCGGGCGCCTTGTCTTTGTTCTTGTCAAACGTGCGATAATCGCCACCCGACTGTCCGGAACAACCACTTAGGCCGCTCAGTCCGATGATCACGGCAGCCGACAAAATCCACGAGCCCAGTTTCGTCCACATCCAAATTCACCTTTCCTGAGGTTCGACCCCAGAGATCCTCTCGCTCGAATTCTCCTCGCCGACCGTTGGCGAACCGGCGAATTATGGCGGCTTGGCGAGATGTCACAAGCCGGAATGCAGTTTCGCTCGAAGGGCCGCGGCCTTTCCCGTTGGCCGATCGAGCACCAGAATACCCGAAATGCGAAATCTCGAAGGCCGTCCACGAACCGAATTGTTTTGGTTTCCCATTGCGGTGCTGACCATTTGGAGTGTCGTCGGCTGCGGAAGTAACTCGCCGCCGCCGGCTCAGACCAAACCCGCGAATGCGGACGTCAAGCGCGCGGGACCGGCGCCGAAACCCCCACCGCCGAAACCGCCGCCGCCCTCGCCGCTCTTGTCCGCCGACCCGAGCGATGTGTTTGACGAAGGTGAATCGCCGCCGAACTTCGATGTCATCGGCCGAGCACCCGAAGTTGACCCGCGCGACGAGTTTGCTTTCGTGGCTCCCGCAACGGGAGCCGATTCGTCGCACTTCGCCGTGACCGGCTTCGTGGGCCAGACTGACGGAGGCGTCCGCGCAACGCGCGGCTCGGTCGGCAGCACCGCGAAGCTGCCGAGCGGCTTTCATGCCGCCGAGAACACGTCGTTCTCGCCGGAGGGTTGGCCGTTGCGGATTATCTGCGACCGAGATTCCGCTGAGATGGCACTCATTCCTGCCGGCTCAACAATTTTTGGAAACGCCCGTGGCCCGGCCGATGTGCGTCCAGCCGTGCCGGTCGAGGTGTTGGCGTTTTACATCGACATCACGGAAGTCACGGTCGCTCAGTTTCATCAGTTTCGGGGCGAGCAAGGCTCGAAGAGCGCCGCACCGTTGAACGGCGCGGAGAGCGGTCGGCAACCCGCTTTGGGCGTCACCTGGAGCGACGCTCGCGAGTACGCGAAGTGGGCCGGCAAGGAATTGCCAACCGAGATCGAATGGGAACGGGCCGCTCGCGGACCGAAGTCATGGCGCACGCCGTGGGGTGACGGCCGAGCCATTTGGGAGCGGCCTCGCTCACCCGGACAGATCGACGAGGTGCAGTCGTTCGTTCACGACCGCAGCCGTTTCGGAGTTTTCGACGTCGCCGGCAACGCGCGCGAATGGTGTGCGGACCTGTACTCGACAAAGGCTCACGCCGAAGTCGAGGCCGCGTTGCCCAGTCGCCGGCAAGATTGGGCCGGCCCGAAAGTTCCCAGTCGACCCAATCAGCGAGTTGTGAAAGGTGGCTCCCCCGATTGGTCACTCTGGCACCGTGCAGGCTTGGAGATGAGCCAAAAAGCTGTCGACGTCGGCTTTCGGTGTGTGCTCCGATCAAGACGGAAGTAGCCATCTTGAATGAAACCATGAGCACTTCCTCGCAGCCTCCGAAAGCCGTTGTGCTGGTCAGCGGCGGACTCGATTCCGCCACCGTGCTGGCCATCGCGCGGCAACAAGGCTTCGAGCTGTTCGCGCTGTCGATTGATTACGGTCAGCGACATCGCTTCGAGTTGGAAGCCGCGAAGCGCGTCTGTCAGGCGCAGGGTGTGAAGCAGCATCAAGTCTTTAAGCTCGATCTGCGTCAGTTCGGCGGTTCGGCATTGACGGACGACATCGACGTGCCGAAAGACCGCAGCGAAACAGAACTCGGCAGCGGCATCCCCATCACTTATGTGCCGGCACGGAATACGATCTTTCTGTCGCTTGCGCTCGGCTGGGCAGAAGTGCTCGGTGCGTTCAATCTGTTTCTGGGTGTCAACGCCGTCGATTACAGCGGCTACCCTGATTGTCGTCCCGAGTTCATCAAGGCCTTCGCCGAATTGGCCCGACTGGCGACCAAAGCCGGCGTCGAACGAGCCGGTCGTTTCATCGTGCAGACGCCGCTGATTTCGCTCTCGAAAGCGGACATCATCCGCCGAGGAATCTCCTTGCGAGTCGACTACGGCCTGACGACGAGTTGCTACGACCCTGATGTCTCCGGCCATCCCTGCGGTCACTGCGACTCGTGCCAACTTCGCCGAAAAGGCTTCGCCGAAGCGGGACTCACGGACCCGTTGACATATCCCCGTGAAC
>CAYSHJ010001195.1:0-4267 GCA_964430385.1 uncultured Planctomycetaceae bacterium | reverse complement strand
CCCGGCGGAAGTTGTTGTCCAAGGGACGCGCGGCCGAGCGTGCATCGGCGGCGGTGTCGCGGAGATCGAGATCTGGCAAGGAGACCGCGCGGTCTTGCCGAGCATTCCTGCCAATACCGGCAACCCAATGGATCAAGCCGTTCGCGAAATCGTGGCCTGGTTGGATGACAAGACTCCCGTGTGTTGCTCGGCCGAGGAAGCGATACGCACGCTGGAAGTGATCGTCGCCTGTCACGCCTCACACGCGCGACATGCGGCCTGGACCGAGTTACCGCTCACCGGCGCGGATCGCGAACGCGAAGTGCGAAGCGGTTAACTTTGGGAGTGCTCCGGCTTGACGGAGCCCTCCATCCTTCGCGGATATCGACGTGGTACGCTCCGTACGAGGTCGTCGTGAGAAATGATCCACGCCTGTGAGTCAATTCGCTTGTCACGAAATGTTTGCGACAATCGTGCTTCAAGATTTTCCGACCGTCTCTTCACAAACAATCGAGGGCTCCGTCAAGACGGAGCACTCCGAGGACACACCATGCCTGACATTGCTGCCGTCAAACGCACTCTTCGTGGCCCGATGATTCCGGTCATCACGAATCTGAACAACGATCTGTCGATCGATCACGCCGCCATTCGTGAGAACGTGCGGTTCGTGATCGACCGCGGCATCACGCGCGGTCAGGGCGTGTTGTTGGCCGTCGGCGCCGGCGGCGATTTTCCGATGCTGACATTGGACGAACGCAAGGCGGCCGCACGCACGATTGTCGAAGCGGCGCAAGGTCAAGTGCCGGTCATCGTCGGTGCTCAGGACACGAATCCGGCGGTTTCGATCGCGATCGCTCAATCGGCCGAAGAGATCGGGGCCGACGCCGTGCAAATGAGCGCCGGCTACTACTACGCTTCCAGCGACGAGGACTGTCTGCGGTACTTTCATGCCGTTCACGATGCGACGACTCGCATCGGGATCATGATCTACAACACGCATTGGGAGGGCTACAACTTGTCAATCGAACAAGTTGCTCGGCTGGCCGAACTGCCCCGCTGCGTCTCGCTGAAGTGGTCCACACCGGACGGCGGCTACAGCTACGTGCGTGGAGTCAACCGATTCGCGGACCGTTTCGCCGTCGTAGACAACCAGGGCCTCGCCGTCATGAATCACATGCTCGGCGGCACCGGATTCATCACGCACTTGGCGACGATTTGGCCAGAGCACCAAGTCGAGATGTGGAAGCGGTTGGAAGCCGGCGAATATGTCGCCGCGCAGCGCTTGCAGACCGAGGCCAAGTGGCCGTGGAGTGACTTTCGCACGAAAATGTGGGGCCGCACCGCCGCCGAAAGTCCGGTCGTTAAAGCGGCGCTTGAATTGTGTGGCCGACCAGGCGGACCGAATCGACTTCCGACTCGGTCGCTCGACGCCGAAGAACGCGCTGAGCTGCGCGACCTGCTGAAACGGATCGGTGTGCCGTATGTCAAATGACGAATGATCACGTGTCAGGTGGGTAACTCCAATTTGACAAATCGAATGCCGGTTCCTGACGGCTGGATGCACCACAAGGCGACTAGCAGTTGGCCGTTCGGCAACACGGCAGTCGACGGTTCGCCGAATGAAAAATCAGTCCACTCGGCGAGATCACCCGACGTGGCGGAGCGCGTCTTCGTTTCCGCACGCCAGACGATCGCGTTGTGTTCGATGCCGAAGTCGGTGTCGGTCGGACGAACGACGGCCAGCCAGACTCCCGGCTCGCCGTGTTTGCGCTGGTTGTAGACAAACAACGCTCGGCCGTCCGGCAACGCGGCCAGTGCCGTCGATTGTCCCAGGATGCCGGTCGAGCATGTCGGCTTCCAAGTCGTTCCGCCATCGTGCGAGATCGCGAACGCATTGGGCAACTCGCCGCTGTGGCCCGAGTCACAGTGATGCGAAACGTGCCAGCATGTCCCCAGCAGTCGTCCGTCCGCGAGTTCCACAACCCACGCCTCGGCCCCGCTGCTGTTCGGGTCGTCGAATCGCAGCATCGCCGAGTGTCGCCACGTCGCACCGGCATTGTCCGAGAAAACCACGAGCACCTGATTGCGTTCGACGCGCAACTGTGGATCAAAGGTGTTCGATGGCGAGTACGGAACCAGCCAGCGGCCCGATCGTGTCGCACACAGCGCTCCCGGTGCTTCGGCCGCTCCGGGGATCGGCATCGGGATCGGAGACGGCTCGGTCCAGGTTGCGCCACCATCGACGGAGCGTGCCCAGATCAATTCGTTCTGCTTGAGACCTTGCGTCGCATCGCACCAAAACGATTCGCCAGGCTGATCGATGGGAGTCCAACTACCAAACAAGAGCAAGTTTCCGGCGGCATCACGGCTCACCGAGGCGAACACCGACCATTGATGCTTGAGATGCGGCCAGATCGGCGTCGCCTCGGACCAGTGCCGACCAAGATCGCGTGAGCGTGACAACATCGGCACAAAATCATTCACGCCGGTCGCCGAGTTCCGCATCCACGAACAGAGCACTTGGCTTTCCGGCAACACGGCCAGCCGTGGCCCAACGGCAATCCCGCCTGCCATCAAATCACACTTCACGATGAAGCCATCTTCAAGCATTTGTTGGACTTCTTGTGCCCATTCGTCGTCTCCTTTGATTCGTTGGACTCTCGGAATCGGACCACAGGAATCAGAGTCCAACGAATCAAGGGCGACGACGAATAGGGATGCTCCAAATCCTCGGCCGTGTCTCACCTTCGCGATTGAAGAACGGTCTTGAGCGCCTCGGTCATCGCCGTTTCGGATGGGCCGACCCAGCACCAATCGTGGAGGTTGCCGTCGTCTTCTTTCCAGGCTCGGTCCGTGCCGACGTAACCCGGAGCGCATTCGCCGTAGCCCATCACCATCACAAACGAGTCCGGCCGAAGCTGCTGCGCGAGCAATTGATATTCGACATACGACTCGCCGGGCAGCAGAACCAATTGTGCTTTGCCGAAGTCGATTGCCGGCACGATCAGTTTGTGACCGGCGTCGGCTCGCTTTCGCCAACTCAGGCCGAGCGCCGCAAGCGACTGCTTGCGCGGATCGGTGTGCGAAAGCAGCTTCGTCAGGTCATCGACAGTGAAGCCTGGCGTGTCGCGAGGCTCCAGTCGCAGCGGTGCCGAACGAAACTCCGCCGTCGTTAGCGGGACTTTTTTTGTGTCGTTCCACGCGGCGACCATGGCCTCATGCAGCTTGCGAGCGAGGACTGGACGATTGTCGTGGCGGCCGTCGTTGTACTTGCCAGCCGTGACGTTGCCGCTGGCTCCCGATGCATAGATTTGGAAGACTTTGGTGTCATCCGCCTGCCGCCGCTCGCGAGCGAGGCCGGGAAAATCGCTCGTCACCCAACCGGTGCCCCAGTAGCTCATCGGATGGATGGCATACGTGCTCAGAGCACACAGCGGTGTCTCGCCATTCCAAAAGCTCAACGTCTTGAGCCACGGATCGACGGTGCCTTCGGGAGCCTCGTGTTTGATCCGATCGCCGCCGCTCATGCTGCTGCGGTCGAAGTGCGGCTTGCCATCGGCGCCCAGGTAGCGGCGATTCGACGCCAGCTCTTTCACCAGAGCTTGCCCCAAACCGATGTGCGTGACCCGCTGGCTGCGAGGCAGACTCTCGCGCAACGCCTTGGCCACGGATTGCACGACCCTCTCATGGAACTCCAGATCGAAGACTCTTCCCTGGCAGCCGTGTTTGTCGAGAATCCGCTGCGCCTCCAAATCGGGCAACGGCGAGTCATGCTGATGAATCGACGTGACGAGCACTCGCTCGCGCGAAGTCCCCGCCGCCTCGGCCAGCACGTCGCGCCAGCGGTCGTAGGCATCGTTGCGGATCTCGCACCAGTCCACAGAGACAACCACGACGGGCCGGTCGCCGCCCGACAACACGAATCCCTTCGCGAACAGAGGATCGTCAATCCGACTGGCAGCCGGCGTGACGGTCGCGCCCGCCAGCAGCGGATGCCCGATCGGCGGCGTGACGTCGGCAGAAAACGTCGCCAAACGAAACTCCGGAATTGCGGCCCGAGTGCCGCTGGCGAAGACTCCCGTCGCGAGGGCGGTCAGTGCGCCAAGCAGGTCTCGTCGAGTGAATCGGAATTGCATTTGACGAGCCTCGGCCGTTGACACTTCAACTACTTCGTCACCTCGAATTCGAGAGTGATCGGTTCAACTTCCGTCCATTCTGGAAAGCAGATTGTGGCTTTCGCGTCGCCATTGGCCGCATCGCTGGGGACCCGCACGGGGCCGTAGAAGGC
>CAYSHJ010001194.1:0-2359 GCA_964430385.1 uncultured Planctomycetaceae bacterium | reverse complement strand
AGTCAAGTTTTCGGAACACTAATCGACACTGATCTTCACTAATCAAACCACAGTCCTCGTGCCATTAGCGTTGATCAGCGCCGATTAGTGTTCCAAAGTTTGTTTTTACGTTGGTCTGAGGCGCAGCCTCGCTGGAGTCTTTGTCCGAAATATGCGCGTGTTTCGGCGAGCGGGGGACGTCAGTCCCCCCGAGTTGCTGTCGAGTCTGGTACGTTTCTCGGGGGATTGACATCCCCCGCTCGCCTGTTTGGTTGCGGCTTCGCCGTGTTAGGTTTGAGTTGGCAAACCTTCGAGGAATTGCAAAATGCCAATTGCCAATTGCAAAGTTCCAATTGAACTGGCCACCGAGAGCGCCTCGGCGTTCCGTCAGCAATTCGCAATTTGCAATTCCCAATTTGCAATTTGCAATTCCATTCTTCGTTTCCTGGCGTTCCTGATCGGCCTGCTGCTGACCGGCGTTCTCTCGGCCGATGAACCGAAGCCGGTCGAGGCCGACATCCTGCTGAAGGGCGGGACGCTTCTGGACGGCTCCGGAGTTGAAGGTCAAGTTGGCGACATCGCGATCAAAGATGACCGCATCGTCGGAGTTGGGCAGTTCCCGGTGAAGTCGGCGAAGTGGCAGATCGAATGTCGAGACCTCATCGTCTCGCCCGGTTTCATTGACTTGCACAACCACAGCGATTCGCAAATCATCGTCCCGCGTACGCGAGCGAACGTCAACTTCCTGATGCAAGGCTGCACGACGGTCGTCACGGGCAATTGCGGATCAGGCCCGATCGACGTCGCGGAGTATTACTCGAAAATCAACGCGGCCGGAGCGGGGACCAACGTCATGCACTTGCTGCCGCAAGGAGCGTTGCGAGGCCACGTTCTTGGCTCGGCCCAACGCACCGCGCAACCGGACGAGATCGCGAAGATGCGCGAGCTCGCCGACAAGGCCATGAAGGACGGCGCGTGGGGCATGTCCACCGGCCTGATCTACGTTCCCAGCAGCTACGCCGATACCGCCGAGTTGATCGAGGTCGCGAAAGTCATCGGCCAGCACGGCGGGATTTACGCCAGTCATATTCGCGGCGAAGGCAAAGAATTGCTCGAATCGGTTCAAGAGGCGATCAAGATCGGACGCGACGCAGGCTGCCCGGTGCATGTCTCACACTTCAAGGCGTCCGGACAGGAAGCGTGGGGTCTGATCCGCCCCGCCGCCGAGATGATCGAAACCGCGCGCAAGGACGGAATGAAAGTCACGGCCGACCAATATCCGTATATCGCGTCAAGCACATCGTTGGACGCCACCGTGTTGCCGACATGGTCACTCGCCGGTGGCCGCGACAAGCTGCTGGAACGACTCAAGGACAAAGAGCAGTCCACGCGGATCGTCGAATTCGTGACCGATAAGGTGCAAAAGGCGCGGGACGGGGCCGCGATCAAGATCGCCACATATTCGGCCAAGCCGGCGTGGATCGGTCAGAGCCTGGCGGACATCGCCACCGCCGAGAACGCAACGCCGCTCGACGTCGCGCTGACGATCATCCGTAACGGCGGAGCGGGCGTCGTCAACTTCGGCATGAGCGAAGAAGACGTCCGTTTCGCGATGGCGCTCCCCTGGGTCGCGACCGCATCGGACGGCCGAGCGTTCTTGCCCGCCGCCGACAAACCGCATCCCCGCAGCTACGGCACGTTTCCGCGCAAGCTGGGCGAGTACGCGATCAAAGAGAAGGTCATTTCGCTCGCCGCCGCGATCCGCTCCAGCACGTCGCTCCCCGCCGAAATCCTCGGCCTCCCCGACCGCGGCTCGCTCAAAGTCGGCCACTTCGCTGACGTGGTCGTCTTCGATCCTAAAACCATCCGTGACACGGCCACCTTCGACGATCCGCACCAATACGCCACCGGCATGAAGTTCGTCTTCGTCAATGGCGACGTCGCCGTGAAGGACGGCTCGCCCACCGGCGCGTTGGCCGGCCGAGCCTTGAAGCGGCCAGAAGGAAAGTGAGAGCATCCGCCACGTGAGCCAGTTACACTATCAACCGCCCACAGTTCCTTGATGGAGAGTCAGACGATGGTTGCCAGCATTTCACCTCCAGAGACGCTTGCCGAGATGTGGGAACGTTTGGGCAACGTCCCACTTAACCGCATCCGCATGTTTCCACCTCCCGGCACTGCGACCGTTGAGGACGTCGAGCGTCTGTGCAATCGCGAGCCGAAGTGCCTGTGCGAACTAATCGATGGCGTGCTCGTGGAGAAAACGATGGGACACGTTGAATCTCGATTGGCCGTCAGACTGAGTTACCATCTGCAGGCGTTCTTAGAAGATCAAGACCTCGGAATCGTCGCGGGAGCCGATGGACCGCATCGAATCCAT
>CAYSHJ010001193.1:0-20294 GCA_964430385.1 uncultured Planctomycetaceae bacterium | reverse complement strand
TGCGACTTGAGCGTCTTCAAGTCGTCGTGCATGAGCACGATGTTCTCGGACTTGAAGCCGGTGTCGGTCAGCGCCTTGGCGAACTCCAACACGTCGTGCCGCGTGTACGCCAACGGCTTGAGCTGTTTGACGTCGTAATCGCCGACCGCAACCAGAAAGGCGTAGTTGTCGCCACCGACGGCGCGCCGCACCGAGTACGGTCCGATCTGCATCAGCAGGCAGGACATCATCACGATCGCCCGTGTTGTTCTCAGTCGGTTCATGATGCGTTCCTAGTTGTCTCCGGCGAGCGGGGGGTGTTAACCCCCCGAGTTCCCCCCGAGTTGTGCTGCGACACGGATTTCTGGGTGTTTTTTTGGGGATTTCTCGGGTATCGGGGATTTCTCGGGGGGTTAACACCCCCCGCTCGCCGGTTACTTCGTGTACTCGCCGGTTACTTCGTGTACCTGACGCTGACTGTCGCTCGGATAACGCCGAGGTTGCGTTGAACTTCGTCATATTTGACACCGACGCGAGCGCCTCGGCCAGTGGCATCGCCTGATCGGGAGTATTCACCGGGCTTCGTCGGTTCGTCGGCCGGAGGTTGTCCTTTCACCGGCCAGGACGCGGAGAAACAGGCCGTGATCGTGCCGATGTTCGCGGTGCTCTTGAGTTCCGCGGCGGCGCTCTTGGCGTACTCCGTCACTTCGAATAGTTCGGAGTGCTCGTTCGAGCGATGCCAGCCGGGGATCGTCGCCGTCGCTTTGGCGGGAACTAACACCACGTGGTACTTCGGCTGGCCGCTTTTCGGATCGCGGAGATCACTGAAACTGAACATGCTCAGTCCATCGATCGACAGCGCGACCGCGGCCTCATGGTTCGAGTCATTGATCAGCCGGACTTGGTACGCCTCGCCGCGAGCAATGGAAACGAACGCCAACCCGTCCTTTTCTTCAGCTCCTCGCGGTGCGGGCGTTGATGAGTTGCTCGGTTTCACCAAGACCTCGATCGCGAAGGGACTGCCCTTGCCGGCGGAGACTCGCGAGTTGGCAATCGCCGTACTCGGCTTGTCGATGGCCTGAGTCATCGCCTCGCTGCGAGCTTTCGCATTCGCGTGCGGAGGCAACTCGGTTGTCAGTCCAAACAAGGTCGGAATCGTCGCCTCCCCAAAGATGCCGTATTGCAGCTCGATAACGACTTCATCCTGGCGGTCGAGAATTCGGACCTTGAGCTGCGCGGCCAACAACTTGGAGTCGGCATCGACGACGTCGCGGTAGCGTCCCTCGACGGTGAAGTTGGCTCGTTGTTTGACGTCCAGGCCGACCTTTTTCAGCTCTTCGGAAACAACCTGTGCGATGGCCGGTCCGGCCGAAGTCGGAATGTGCGCTGGCCCGGTAAACTGTCCGACGGCAACCGAGTCCTCACCTTTCCCGGTCAGAGTTTTTTTCACGTCGGCAGCAACTCTGGCCAGTTCGATGCGCAAGTTCGATTGAGCCGCCGCACGTTCGGGCAAACCCAGGCAAAGTCCAAACAGAAGGAACGCCGTTATCCATTTCCCTGTCTGATTCATGATGGAGCAACCTTTTGGACTGCGGTGGACCCAGAGGGTACCCCGTCTCCGCTTTGATTTGCGGCGGAGCCGCTTTGGGTTTTTCGTGAACTGTCCGACCTGCGAGTTAGAAAAGAAAGCGGCTCCGCCGCCAGCCAAAGCGGCGTCAAGCCGCCGCACTCCAAATCGCACTCATTTGATCTCAACACCATCCACATCGACGATCACGGCCGAGGCTTTCTCCCAACCGCGAAACGTCGTCTTGTCGTGCGCGGTCAGCCGGAGCGAGTACTTCCCCGGAGTTGCGTATCCGTTGGGTTGCAGGAGGTTGGTGCTCCAGATTCCGTCCTCGGCTTTTTCGTCGCCGTTCTTGCCGTCGTCACGCAGTTGGTGATCGCCATCCAGCGAGTACCATCCCGAAGCGGCATTCCACCGCGGAGGATTCTCCGGCGAGAGGTTGAGGTAAGGTGCCAGCACGAACTGAATGCGTTCGATGTCCCGCTGTCCCTTTTTCGCCTGCACACGAATGCTGCCCGTGTGATTGGGCAACGAGGCGTCTTTGGCAATGATTTTGGGGAACTCGATACTGGTCAGTTCCGGCAAACCTTCCGCCTTAGCGGGATTGATTTCGCCCACCACGATCTGCCGGGGGCCGGCGCTCGCCGTGTAGTGATTCATCACGTAGATGAACCTCCGGAAGTCCTTCGAGAACACGATCGGTGATCCCGCGTGAAACACGGCGAGATTGTTGCCGGCCCAAAGGCCTGTGTGGTACGGTTCGACGCGATCCTTGCCGTCCAACCGAGTGATGATGGTTCCAGCATCCGGAGCATTGTATGAAGCCCATTGTCCGTCCGGTGAAAAGCGAACGGGAAAACTCGGATCGACCGGCGGGATCGGCAATTCGCGCATCCCGGTTCCGTCCCAATTCACGATGTAGTCCTTGCCGCCGTACTCGCCGAAGATGACCTGCCGTCCGTCCGGTGAGACGTTGATCTTGGTCGGTTCGAACTTTGTCTCGACCAGCAGCCGCAGGTCTCTGGTCGGATCACCACCGACGGGCATGGCGAAGAGCTGATTTCTCTTCTGGTCCGGGTCGTACAGGCGACAGGCCAATTCGGTGCCTCGCTCGGAGACGTCGAACTCACCCAGCATGAGCGTCCCGATATTGAAGACGTTAAACAAATCCTTCTGAGTCAGCACCGGCTGCAAGTCGCCGACCCCTTCCGTGTCGATCGAATAAATGCCGGCTCGACTTCCGTAGAAGATGCGATAGCCCCACATGCGTGGCCGCGGATAAGCGTACTCGACCCCCACTTTGACGAGGGTTCTCAGGTCGGTGCCATCACTGTTGACACGCGTGATCGTGCCGCCATTGGCTCCCCAATACACACGCTGACCGTCCGGACTCATGAAGAGCTGTTGCGCCACGGGAACGGGGATTCCGGCCTTGTTCGGCACCGCCAGCTTTTCGTCCGTGCCGTCCCAGTTCGCGGTGTAGATTCCTTTCTGCGGAGCGAACCAAGCGATCTTCTGTCCGTTCGGACTGATGGTCACGATGTCTGGATACAACTGCTCCGATTCCGCGGGGCGATGGTTGGTGATTTGGCGAACCACGGTCACGCGTTTGATCTTGTGGTCCTTGCTGGCGAAGCCCGGAAGATTGACGCGATCGGTTGGCCCGATCGCTCCCGGCAAATAACGGGGATCAATCCCCTGAAACGACTTCAGGGCCGCCTGGCTGTCAGGGGATTTCTCTTTGGGATAACTGATCAACGGCTTCTGTGTGCCGCGCATCTTGGTGATGAGCTGCGGCAGTTGTGATTTCCCCAATTTGGATCGCACGAACGGCTCGACACCATCATTCACGTAGCGCTCCAGATCGCCGAGGAAGACGTCTCCGTTGCCTTCACGAACCGCGCCGCCGCGCAGCCCTGCCACGACGAAGTGAAAGAAGACGCCATGTTTGAGCTCGGCATCTTCGTAGGCTTTTTGCCCTTCGGAGCAACTGTAAAATGCCGCGACGCCTCCCGATGGCGGTTCCACCGGCGGCCGTGTGACGCTGTTCAACTTGACCTCTGGCCGAGATCGCGAGTTCGACGTTTGCGGATCATTTCGGCAGGCATCGACCAGTATCAGCTTCAGGCCCGCCTCGCACTGTTCCAAATTTTTGGAGATCGCTAGCAGCGAGACCAATGTCTTACGATCCGCCAGCTTCGAGTCCATCGGGCAGAAGAAATTCTCGTCCTCTTGCATGAACTGCACTCCGTGGCCGGCGAAAGCAACCAGCACCACGTCGTCTTTGGTTCTGCCTTTGAGAATCAGTTCCAGCTCCTTTTGAATGTTGGCGGCCAACGGCAAAGCACGAGCACTTTTGGCTCCGTCCGCTTGGGTCATCAACATGATGTTTTCTTTGCGATAGCCGGCTTCCTCCAAGACCTTGGCCAGAGTCGTGACGTCGTCTTCGGCATACTGCAAGTTTGTGAGTTCCGTCGGATCGTATTGTTTCACGCCCACCAGCAGGGCATAGCGATTTCCTTTGGGTGTGTTTGATTCCTGGCTGTCGTCCTGCGACCAAACCGGCATGGAGCAGGTCCACAAAATCCACGTCGTGAACAACCAACCGCGCAACATCAAAGTCTTCATGGGGAACCTCCTGTGTTTGGCTCGTTGTGGCAAGCCGATCTGAAAAGCCATGTGCTGGCTCACTGTGGTGCGACGCTCCGCGTCGCAATTCACGACGCGAAGCGTCGTGCCACATTGATTGCCGCTTCCTCGCTTTGGGGAACGAATTCAGTTTCGATATCTTCCTCATCTTCCTCGACAAATTGGAATTTACGAACGATGGTGTTCTCAGTTGATCTCAGTATCGTAAAGTTCGCGAAAAACCACCTCTCAGGGAAGATTCGCAGCTCAAGCACGTTCCCGATACCGAACAACTCGATTCGCAGGTGCTCGATTCTCTCGCGTCCTCTCAAGGAGTTCCATGATGTGGCGTCGACTTTCGGTCTTACTAGCGTTGGTGCTCGCCGCGGACTCCCGGCCACTACCGGCGAACCAAAACAAACCCGAGCAGCTTGCCAGCCAGGCGAAGCGGGTGCTGGAGACCCACTGTTATCGCTGCCACGGTCAGAACGGTGCGACCGAAGGCGGATTCAACACGGTCTTGGAGTTCGCGACCCTCACGAAGGACGCCGATAAACTCGTCCCCGGAAATGCCGAGAAGTCGCGTCTGTTTCGACGCCTGGGGATCAACAAGGACATGCCTCCCGAGGAAATCAAAGAACGACCCTCGGCGGCCGATATCGAGGCGGTCAAGGCTTGGATCAACGCCGGAGCGCCGCTCCCGACCGAGGCCACCGAAGACAATCGCCCGTTTCTGGATCTGAAGCACGAACTGAGTGCCATGCGCGACTATCTCAAGACTCAGCCGCGTGATGATCGCCGCTACATTCGCTTCTTCACGCTGCGGCATCTGCACAACATGCCCGCCAATCGAGTGCGTGAGATCGACATGCGCGTCTATCGGGCATCGCTGTCGAAACTGGTCAACAGCTTGAGCATGAAGCCGACGATCCTGGTTCCCAACATCGCCGACTCTGCACAATCATTGTTTGCGGTCGATGTGCGTCGGTTGGATTGGGATCGCAAGCATCTCTGGCAAGAGATCCTGCGCGTGTATCCCTACGGCCTGAAGCATGACCGCTACCCCGACGACGCCGAGCTGAACGACATCGCCACGGAGGTCTACGAACTGGCGAAGACCGACGTGCCGATGGTGCGTGCCGATTGGTTCATCGCGACGGCCTCGCGCCCGCCGCTGTACCACACGCTGCTGCAGATTCCCGAAAATGCCATGCAGCTTGAGCATGCCCTGCGCGTGGATGTGGCCGACAATTTCCAGCGCGGCCAATTGGCTCGTGCGGGTTTCAATGCGTCGGGCGTGTCGAGCAGCAACCGCATGGTCGAGCGGCACGATGCGGCGTTCGGTGCGTACTGGAAAAGCTACGACTTCAAGTCGAGCGCCGGTTCAGGCAATTTGTTTGTGTTCCCGTTGGGACCGGCCTTCGAGGGAAATCCGTTCGAACGCCAAGCGTTCAAGCACGACGGCGGCGAGATCATCTTCAACCTGCCCAACGGGCTTCAGGGCTACATGCTGATCGATGGCAAAGACAAACGCATTGACGCTGGGCCAATCGAGGTCGTGAGCGACGGCAAGAAGATTTCCGGCACGCCGTTGGTCGTGAATGGTCTGTCCTGCATGTCGTGCCACCAGCACGGCATGATTCGCTTCAAGGATCAGATTCGCAGCGGCCACATCCTGGGCGGTGCCGCGCGCGACAAGGTCCGTCAGCTCTATCTTGACTCAAAGACGTTCAACGAACTGGTGTCACGCGATGAGCAACGCTTCCTGCAATCGCTGACTCAAGCGATGTCACCGTTCCTGCAATCGGCTTCAGGGCAAGCGATCGACGTCAGAGATTTCCCGGAACCGATCAGCCACATCGCGCGCTGGTACATCTCGCAAGAGCTGACCCTCACAGAAGCCAGCCATGAACTCGGCCTCGCCGATCCGCGTTTGTTTCAGGGAGCGCTGCAAGCCAACCCACGGCTCCAAGAATTGGGCCTCTTCCCACTCTCCACGAATGGGACCATCAAGCGGGAAGTATGGGAGTTCCAGGAATTCATCACGTCTCCATTCCAAGAAGCCACCCGCGAACTCAAGCTGGGCACCCCGGTGAAGTACCAATAACACCTGGCCGGCGAGCGGGGGATGTCAATCCCCCGAGGTTCTTGCCGTCACGGCTTCGCCAACGGGAACGAACGAATGCTGCCCGGTTTGGCGGTCACCGGGTGTTGTTGTCCTTTCGTCAGTTCCTTGACGCGGTCGGTGACATAGGTGTCGAGTTCGTTCAAGTAGACCACGCCGTCCTTGTTGAAGTCGGCTTTGCCGGACAGGCCTTCGATGATGGCCAGAGTGAACGTGCCTTGGCGGAACTCGTTGTTCTCCAGCGAGAACTCGCGGCCGGTGGACGAGCACATGGCGACGATGCCGTTCTCGTCGGTCACCAGGTCGCGGATCAGGTCGTCGGTCAACGTTGTCCAGATCGCGATGCCCGGCGAAGAAAAAGATGCCGTAGTCGTTCTGGGTCATGTTGGATCGCAGCCACCCGAGTCCTTTCAAGATATTGCCGCGCGTGGCCTGCTTGTCCGTCACCACCTGCACCTCAATTTCGCGGAACAGCGTCCGGCTGTGTTGCTTCAGGGCGTCTGCCAGGGCGTGCGCGTCCTTGGCCGCGTAGTGCAGTTTCAAGTCGCCGGGGTATTCGGAGATGCCGATGGCCACGACGTACAGCTTCGGCAAGCGGACTTGATCGGCTGGATCTTCGCCGACGTACACGACCTCGACTTCCTCCGAGACCCCTTGGCTGACCGCGCTGTCGGCCAGGACTTTGAGTTTGTGTCGGCCAGGGTCAAGATGGACTTGCCAGACGCCAGCGACTTCTCCGAGTTTCGGCGTGGCGATCGTTTGCACGCCCTTCAGACCTTGATACGGCCGACCATCCAGGAGCAGCCGCAGAGCGGTGACCGGATGCTTGCCGACGCTCGTGGCCGTGGCGCGGACTTCGAGGTCAGCGCTCCGGCGAGCGGGGGATGTCAATCCCCCGAGTGATCCCCGCTCTCCGACTCTGCCGTCTACACTCGGCGAAGTGATCTTCACGATCGGCGGTAGCACGTCGGCCACTTCGGTCTTCTCGGTCATGCGTCCGCGAGTGGTGTCGGCCACCTCCAGCGCCCGTTCGACGCTGCCGGTCTTGAGCAGCAGTTTGATCACGTCGGGGCGATAGAGCGTCGATCGGAACTGACTGGCCGGATAGAACGCAGCCATCTGCTCGCGGCCGTTGTTGACGTGCCAACCCATCAGCTTTTCGCCGCCGGGCGAGGCCGCGTAGTAGCCCTCCGGCGTCCAGACGATCCAGTCGTCACCCGCGAAGAAGCAGGAGAGCAACGGTTCGTCGCGGTCCTGATCCCACACGCGCAGGGTCATGTCATTCGCCGCTGACAGCAGATAGCGGCCATCGGGGGACGGGCTGATGCCCCAGATCTCGCCCGTGTGCCCTTGGAACGTGCGGAGTTCTTTTCCCGTGTGGGCCTCGTAGAGTCGGAGGCCGAAGGCCGTCCCCACCGCGGCCCGGTCGCCAGGGAGCAAGGTGAAGCAGTGAATCCGCTCGTACGGATCGGACATCTCCAGCGTGGCCAACGTGCGGTCTCCCTGGCGCACGAGGACAGAGGAGACAAAGCCCACGTCGTTGGTCGGACCGGGGGCGAGCGACAGGCTGCCGCGCTCCGGCTTGGCGCGGACGAAGCGGTCGTCCGGTGCCGAGCCGAATTCGAGCGCGGCGAGGTCGAACGTCCGCTCGAGGGGACTTGCATCAGCTTTGTTCGTATTCCCCCAGCCGATTCGCAATCCGTCAGGACTCCAGGCGGCAGCCCAGGGGACGCGTCCCCGGCCGACGACCTGTTCCACGCGCGTGCCGTCCGCCGTTTTCCAGAGGAAAATCTCACCGAGCCCGTCCGCCGTGGCCACCAACGCCCCGTCCCGCGAGAGTGTCCCGTGCAGGATCGTGTTCGTGTGCAGGTCGAACCGGGACACCTCGCGCCCCGTGGTGACGTCGAGAACGGCGGCAATGCACTTACCAGTCGTGCCGTACCCCTGCGTGTAGAATAGCCTCTGGCTATCGGCGGTGAACGTGACGGACGAGATGTTGTGTTCCCCCAGCTTGTCGAACGTCTTGTCGCTGGCGAGCGGGGGACGTGAGTCCCCCGAGTGTGCCGAGTCCTTCGCCGAATCGTTCCCGCCCGAGTTCCCCTTCGATTTCCGCGACGAAGAACTCGGGGGATTGACATCCCCCGCTCGCCTCGCAGTCCGGCGAGCGGGGGATGTCAATCCCCCGAGTTTGTTCTTTCAGTATCGCTGAGTTCTTCTTTCCGTTTCGCTGCTGATCGCCAAAGAAGAAACCGATGGAATGTTGCCCGTTGTTCGCTCGGGGGACTGACGTCCCCCGCTCGCCTTGCCGCCCGGCGAGCGGGGGATGTTAATCCCCCGAGTTTTTCTATTTCGTTTTCCAAACGATCTCGATCGGGTTGACCCAAATCAGGAGTGGGTACTCTTGATTCCGGATGTATTCGATAGCGGCGTAGACCGACGCTTCATCCTTGAGTTTGCGTTTAGAACCAGACTCCGTCCACCAAGTGTCCGAGGCCGGTGTTGTCCAACGGAGATTGAGGGCGCGACTCGCGTAGCTCTTGTAACTTTGCAGAATCTTTTCCGGGTCGGGATCGCCAAGCACCCCGGTCACTATGTGGATGTGATTCGCCATGATTCCCACGGCCACTAGCAACCAGCCGCGATGGTTGGCCGTTTCCTGAAACTGAGCGAGTAACACCGGAGCCTGTTCGCTGACCAGACGAACCGGCGGGCACTTCAATGCGCTTTGCGCGGATTTGAACAGGCCGGGAATGTTGGCGTCGAACGGAGTTTGGAACTCATCGTGCTCGATCCGCGACGTGCCACCGTTCCGAACTCGCGTGACGCACCCTCGCGGATCACCGGGGAGCCATTGTCCGTACGTTGTCCAGGTGACGAACCAATATCGGTCCACGGTGACTTCCTCAGGCGAGCGGTGGATGTTAATCCCCCGAGTTTTTGTTCGATCCCCACTGCAACCGACGAACCTCAGACGCTGAGAAAACAACACAAACGCGAAAACTGAAAAACTCGGGGGATTAACATCCCCCGCTCGCCGGAAAACTGTTGCCGGATCACTTCGTGTACCGCACGCTGACGACGTCACGGATCACACCGAGGTTGCGTTTGACTTCCTGATACTTCAGGTCGATCCGCGGGCCGAAGCCGGTGGCGTCGCCGCCGCCAGTGCCGCGAGCTCGGCCGGGTTCGTCTTTCGGTGCCGGCTCACCCTCTGGCCACGAGGCTTGAAACGAGGCGGTGATCGTGCCCAGGTTGGCGGTGTGTTTCAAAGTGCCGGCTGCGCTCTTCGCATACTCGGTGACCAGGAACTTATCGGTCTTCTCGTTGTTCATGTGCCAGCCGGAAACGATGACCAATTTCCGAGGACCAATGATGACCGTCGTGTAACGCGGCTCCCCCTTGCGCGGGCCTTCGGTGTAGCGCACCTCGCTGAAGGCAAACATACTCAGGCCGTCGATCCGCAAAGACACGGCCATCTCTTGGTCCGAGTCGTTGATCAGCCGCACACCATAGGTCTCTCCGCGAGCGATGCCGACGAACGCCAGGCCTTCTTTTTCGCTGGCCTCGGAAGGCTGGTCATTAACGAGAATCTCGATTCCGCACGGACTGTCGGACCGGCTGCGAATCACCGACTTCATGACGCTCGGCTTCGGATCGGTCAGTTGCTTGCGGAGTTCGCGGTCCCGTTCGATCTCTGTAGCACGCGGGTCCAAGGAAGCGGTCAGACCGATCATCCCCGCAACGCCGTCGGCTCCGCGAATCGTCCGCTGAAAATCCACGTCGAGCAGCGAGTTGCCGAAGCTGTCCTCAATCGCCGCTTGGACCTTGAGTGCGAGCACCTTGCGGCCCAGCCGCGCGTCGTCCATGTTCTCGGCGGGAACTTCGGTGAGGCGGTATTCGCCCTTAAGTCCCAACTCCGCGCGAGTCTTCACGGTCACCTTGAGCTTCTGCAGCTCTTCAGTCAGCACCTGAACCAAGCCCGGCCGACGTCGGAAAATTTGCCGGACCCGTGAATTGTCCGATGGCAATTGATTCGGCGTTGCGACCGTCCAGAAAGCTCTTGATGCCTTTCGCCAATTCCCCCAGCTCGCGACGCATGTCTTGCGAACTCTTCGCGAGCTCCGGGCAAAGCAAAGAGAAGCAGAGAGCCAGTCCGGTGATGATTGGTCGCAGTCGCATGGTAAGTCTCCTGGCAAGGCGAAGAGGACTGTTGAGAACGATAACAAACCGGTTGAGGAAATTCGCGAAACCATTTGGCGAGCGGGGGATGTCAGTCCCCCAAGTCAACGAGTCACGACTTCTGGTCGGTTTTTCGCTCGAACCATCCACGAGCGTAGGGACGGAGTCATGAACAATGAACGGATCTCGTCGAAGAACTTGGGGGATTGATATCCCCGGCTCGCCGAGGAGAACTCGGGGGATTGACATCCCCCGCTCGCCGAGCCGCTGGAAAAAGAATTCTCAGCACTTTCGGGAAGAACTTTCAGACGTGTTCGTTCTCTTGGGCGAAGCGATCACGATGACTCGAAACCAACGCCGGGAGTTGATCGCGAATTTCCCTCGGAGAAGTTTCTCCGGGACGAGTCATCGGCCTCCCACGAGATCCCTCGGAGCCCATCATGAAAACGAACGTCTTCAGTCGCGTCTTGAAAATCAGTTTGGCCGCTGGTCTGGCTTTGGTGCTGGGAACGAGCTTTGCCGACGCCGGCCATTACGGCCACGGCTACTCGCACCATCACCACCAACGGTCGCATCATGGGTACGGGCACCGCTCGTACAACCCGCCCCGACATGGTGGTTACCACCGCCCGCCGCAACACTGCCGTCCGCACTACCAACCGCAGCCACATTACGGTCATCAAGGCGGCTACGGCCGATATCGCTAGTTCACCTAGCTCGCCACCCACTCAAAAACTCGTGGGACTGACGTCCCCCGCTCGCCAACACGCCTCGAACAACACCAAACACTGCTCATCGAAAGGGAAAATCATGAACCGCCTCAACCTGCTCAAGAAAGTCCTCTGTGGAATGCTGGTCGCCGGAGCGATTGGCTTTGTCGGAACCTCCACTGCTTCGGCGAGTCACTGTTCGCCGCCGTGCTGCTACTACAAGACGATCATCACCTACGAATATGAGACTCAGCCGATCGTCGACTGGGTCACGAAGTACGACCACTGCGGCCGGGCATACGAGGTGAAGGTCGTCCGCTACATCACGGTGAAAGTGCCGGTGAAGCGACAGGTCAAAGTGTGCTACTAACGACTTCTATCCCGGCGAGCGGGGGACGTCAGTCCCCCGAGTCATTCAACCGAAAACCGAATCAACTGCTGAAAAGAACTCGGCGGATTAACATCCCCCGCTCGCCTTCGCCCGAATGCGCCGTCGTTGGAACAGGTTTGCGGAGGGAAACTCGCCAACGTGTTGCAGAACGGGCTGGGAACTCTTGAGGTGGATCGGCTCCGGCAGTTGCTTCGGCACCCGCAACTCTTGCTATCGCTTCAGGACGAGATCGTCCAGCACGGCGGCGACTACTGGATGCAGCGACCAATGCGCCGAGAAGAAGAAGTCGCGCTCGCGTCCCAATGGAAGCTGCTGGAATCGGTGATGTCTCCCGCCGTGGTGACACCCGCAGCGGCGACAGTTCAGCGAAGTTGGCTCGGACGATCCGCGATCGCGGCCATATTGTCCGCTGCGGCAACGCTGGTTGTGGCATTCTCGTTGCGAGATCGAATGGTGCCGACACCGGCTCCCGGTTGGGGTTGGGAAAAGCCCGGCGCGTTGGCTGTCAATCTGCCGCCGCGCGAATACCTGAATCATCTGGCCGACGCGGCTCAGGACTGGTTCAAGAAGCGGCCGGAGAATGCGTCGGACTTGGCTCGACGAATCTCGCAATTTCGGCAGGGCTGCTCGACGCTGATTCTGGCGGAACATCAGGCTCTCGCGCCGGCCGACCGTGATTGGCTGCGCGAGCGTTGCCGAGCCTGGGCTACCAAGCTCGATGGACACCTCGCCGCCATTGAGGCGGGAGAGGACGTCACCGCCGTTCGCGCCGCTGCCGACGAGACCGTCAACAAGCTCATCAAAGCGATTCGAGACCGCGCTCAGTCCGTCGGCTGATTCCGAGAGCGACGCGCGACTTTCCAGGCGATTCCGGGTATTTTGTTGTCGCTCAACTTGGGCGAGCGGGGGACGTCAGTCCCCCGAGATTCCCGCCGTTTTTGCTCAGTTTGGTGTCGAGTGACTCGGGGGACTGACGTCCCCCGCTCGCCAGGAAGAGTGACTCGGGGGACTGACGTCCCCCGCTCGCCAGGAAGAGTGACTCGGGGGACTGACGTCCCCCGCTCGCCAAGAGCGTTCCTCCCAAAAAACTCGGGGAAGAAGTTGGTGCATGTTTCGTTGTCTTGTGACAGAAGTCCCGCAAGTTTGCCTTCAGTGCGAAGGTGACGCGGTGGCTGAGGGAACAAATCCCTTTCGATTCTTCACTTCCAAGGAGCAATGCAATGTCTCGAAAGTTACGAAATTCGGTGCTCGGCGGGCTGATGTTCGGCCTGCTGTTGGGAGCCGCGTCGGCTCCAAACGCGATGGCGGAGAACTACGCGCCGCGGCAGTACTACTCGGATTGGCACAAGGCTCCGAAGGAAGACTACTACTACCGCAAGTACTACTCGAAGCCGACTCCGGAATACGCCGGCTATCGCGTCCACGAGATGCGGTATTTTCCGAAGAAGCCCAAGCACTACTACTACTACTACTACAAGAAGACCGAGAAGTACTGGGGCCGCTGCCCGACCGAGTGCGATGGCAAGCCGCAGTACTCGCTGCTAAAGATGGAAGATCGCCACAAGGATCTGGAAAAGATTCCGGAATCGGCCTTCCCGCCACCGGGTAAGATGCCCGCGATTCCCGATTCCGATCCGAAGGAAGGCGCCACGCTCGATCTGCCACCCGAGGATGCTCCCGCGTTGCCGGCTCCATGAACATCACTCTCAGTTGAGCGGAGGATGTCAATCCTCCGAGAAAACCGTCACCCTTGGGCGAGCGGAGGACGTCAGTCCTCCGAGAAAACCGTTCGGAACCGTATCCAGTTCGGAAACCACACTCGGGGGACTCACGTCCCCCGCTCGCCGGGGAGTTCGTCATCATGCGGACAAATTCTCGTGCTCGAACAATTCTCTGGGTCGTCGTGAGTCTGTTGACCGGATGTCTGATGTCTCCCGCATTTGTGCGCGGCAACGACGGCTTGCGCGAACCGCTCGCCAAGATCGCCAGAGCGGTGACAAAGGTCTTGCAGGATCGCGGTGCGGACTCGATCGCGATCGGCGAGTTCAGCGGTCCCCCGTCTTTCGCGTCGGCAGCCGGGCCGGGCATTCGCAAAGTGCTGGCCGAAGAATTCACGAAGCTCGGCATCCGCGAGAAGAAGATCGGTGCCAACATCGGCATTCAGGGAAAGTACCTCGTTCACGAAGACCAGCCGACTATCGTGGGCGGCGAAAAAGGCCCACCGCGCCTGCGGCTCGTCGCTTCGCTGGTCGACAGGAATGGCCAAGTGCTGACGGAGATCAATGTCGAGGTCGCGGTCAAAGTCGGTGAGGAGGACGGCCAGCCGATCATCGACAAGACCAAGATTGCTAACGGATCGCTGGCCGTGGACTCATACGGCGGGATGAACGACATCGGCGGAGCGAGTGTGCTCGCCGAATCCTTGGGAGCCACCGTGGATCTCATGCGGAAATCCAAAGGTGGATTCCCCGGCGGCAGCGAGTCGGTCGTTGAGAGCTTTGAGACTCCGACCGCTGTCGTTGTCGCGAACGGTTCGGCCGTGGCGGCGAGCCGAGAAAGCCCGTTTCAGATGGAGATCCTCGTCGAGAGTCAGCCGCGTCCGATGAAGCTCGAAGACGGACAGCCTTTCGTCCAATTGGAAAAAGGGGACAGCTTCCAAATTCGGTTCACCAACAAGGCCCCGTACGACTTGGGCGTGGTCTTTCTGCTGGATGGCGTGAACTCGTACGCCTTCAGCGACGTTCGCGAGACGCGCGGCCCGCAACGCGGCGAGCCGAAATACAGCAAGTGGATCGTCCCGCGCAACCAGTCGTTCACTCTGAAGGGCTGGCATCGCACAAACGACTTTGTCGATAAGTTTTTGGTCACCGACTTCGCCGACAGTGCCGCCGCCAAGCTGGGCAGTGCAACCGGCCTGGGGACAATCACCGCGTCGGTTCGAGCGACTTGGCGAGCGACAGAAAAGCCGCCGGCCGACGAAGCCATCTCGTACAAAGTGGTGGTCGGGATCGGCCGAGGTGACCGCGATTCCCAGCAGGTCAAAGAAGACACTGCACAGCGCGAGTACGGGCAGACGCGCGCGGTCATCACAGTCCGGTACGCCAAACCGGAGACCAACTGACGCATTTTGCGGCTTCACCGCGCTATCTCTTGCTCCTTCCACTTTCTTCCGCCTTGAGTTTTTCCAAAATCTCTTTGTAGGCAGGGTGCTCGCGGATCGATTCCAAGTCCGGCTCAATCATGAGGGCGTCTCGGTTCTTCCAGCCAGCGGCAATCGCCCTCTGCACCATCTCGACGGCACGCTCGATACTCTCATCGCGCATTGTTTTTTCCTCAGCGGACAGCACATCCTTGCTCCTGGTCAAGACTCGCGCGCTGATCGAGTCGCAGCGTGCCACATCGAAAAGAACTCCAGACATCGATGTGACCGTGGGAGAAGGGATGCCGCTCGTATGGCTTGAACCCCATGGGATCGAACTGGTTCTCATGGGAACGAGTGACGCCCGGGCCATGAGCCGCGATGGCAAGCCACTGACCTTCCCCAGCTCGGCCCAGCAATTTCTCATTTCGATGGCGGGACGCCATTTCGGCGTCTACTTGCCGCCCAATGCGAAGATCGCCCGCGAAGCCGACTCGCTGCGAATGACATCTTCCGGCAAGAGCTTCGCTGCCATTGCCGCTCTCTCCAAGCCGGATGATTTCAAGCTGGCCGCGGGGGACGCTGAAGACGTCATCGCGGAACCGGTTTGAACTCACCTACATCGTTATCGCCGAAGGCGATGTTTTTCTGACAAAGTTTTGGAAGTCAATTAAGCCACGGATCAAACACGGATTGAACACGGATCCGAACAACCAACGGATTGCATCCCAGTCCGTGTTCAATCCGTGTTTCATCCGTGGCCAAGAATTCCGGCTTGCGGCTTCGCCGCGTTACGACTTTGCCGGGATTGTGCCGTTCCTGCCCACTTTGCGCGTTGATCGGCTTCAAAGAGAGTTACGATTCCGCCCGCTTTAACGATCAGCATTTTCACTATGGATATTTCACTTTCAGTGCGGCCCTCCACGGGATGGAAGATCCTCAGTTCCTGGATGAATACGGCCCGATGTTGCGACTCGTGGCCAAGCAGTATGCCAATTGGGATCGAAAGGATGATCGCTTCCCGTTCCTGCGCACGTTCGATCTCTGGGCGGGCCATTCCTGGGCGGGAGGCCTAGGGGCCGGGGGCCGGGGGCCGGGGGCGGCAACAATCAGGAGTCCATCTCGGAGGCCATGCAGTCGTGGATCGGTTTATTCCTGCTGGGAACCATGCTCGACGATGCCGACATGCCTGCCGCCGTCTCCGGGCCTCGACTATCTTGCTCGCAAGCTGGATTGGTCTCGCAATCTCTATCGCCAGATCCTCGCGCTCTGAAAACAGAAAGAAGGCTCGGACGATCTGGCGGTCATGGGGGATCTCGGCAACTGCATGCTCGCGCAAATTTCGCTTATCGATCCCGACGCCGATCGACCGCCCGATGAAATACAGCGCCGGCCAGCCAATCGCGCGGCTGTCGACTTCGGAGTCGCGGTACCGTTGGCCTCGGGAGTCGACGTGGCCGGAACCGCTGCAGCGGGAACCTGCTGAGCCACCGGCGGCCCCGCCAGCATTTGCGGTTGAGCCGCGCCGCGGAACAGCATGACTCTCACCGCGATGAAAAACCCAAGAACCAACGCCGCCCCAACGAAGACCAGCGCAATCGTCAGCACGCTTCGGCCGATTCAGACTCGGCCGCCGAACGTCGACGTACTCGTCGTCTACCTGGCGACGTCGTGATGACGAAACCGATTCTTGTGGGCTCAGCGGAATGATCGCACGGCACTTCGGGCAGTGGATCGACGTCGGCAACCAACCAGAAAACCCGCCGGAAAGGCCCGGCGGGTTCAAGGAGCGGGCGACGAGATTCGAACTCGCGACTTACAGCTTGGGAAGCTATCACTCTACCACTGAGTTACGCCCGCGATTGCACGCTAACTTACTGTCGCTGGGCGGCTTGTCAAGTAGCGGTTTAATGGACTGCCGCTGCCTCGCGAACTCCCAACGCATCAATCACGCGAGCCCTGCAACCCGCACGGCTCGTCGGATACCATCGCGGCCGATGGCTGACAAAGGATCAATTGCAATGGCTGTGGATTTCTACCAAGTGCTCGGAGTTTCCAAGACCGCCTCAGCGGACGAGATTCGCAAGGCGTACAAAAAACTGTCGCGTGAGAATCATCCCGACCGCAAGCCCAACAACTCGGCGGCGGCCGAGAAGTTCAAGCAGGTGCAGGAAGCTTGGGACGTGCTGGGCGATCCGCAGAAGCGACAACAGTACGATCAATTCGGCTCGGCATTCGGACCCGGCGGCCCGAACCTCAAAGGAGGTCAATGGCGAGCCGGGACACCCGGCGGCGGGCAAGTGGATTTCGGAGATGTCTTCGGCGGACAAGTCGATCTCGGCGATCTGCTGGGCGGCATGTTTGGCGGCGCGGGCGGCGAGCAAGTCTTCGAACGACAAGCCCGAGGACGCGGACGTGCCGCAAAGGGGGAGAACGTTGAGGCTGAGATCGAGATTCCGTTCGTCGTCGCCGCGGAAGGCGGTCAACACAATTTGCACCTCGATCGTGGCGGGCGGTTGGAAACGCTGAGCATCAAGGTTCCGCCGGGAGTCTCCAATGGCAGCGTGATTCGCTTGAGCGGTCAGGGGCAAGCGGGACACGGCGGCGGACCGGCGGGTGATTTGCTCGTGATGATCAAGGTCGCGTCGCATCCATACTTTCGCCGCGAAGGAAATGACTTGCTGATCGACGTGCCGATCACGGTCAGCGAGGCCGCACTGGGAGCGAAGGTTGAAGTCCCGACGCTGTCGGAAGGTCCGATCGTCGTGACCGTGCCGCCGGGAACCTCCAGCGGAGCGAAGCTGCGGCTGCGCGCCAAGGGAGTCATTGACCCTAAAACGAAATCACGAGGCGATCAATATGTGGTCGTGAAGCTCGTGCTGCCTCCTGGCATTGACGCGCGGACGCGGGGTCTGTTCGAGCAAATCGCCGCAGCGATCCCGCATAATCCTCGAACCGGCTTGTGGTGAGAGTATGCGACAGTCGATGCAACATCACTGGTTACAGATTTCGGTCACGGTCGCGCTTTGTGCCGGTGTCCTGTTCGATGTGATGCCCACACTCGGACTCCATTCGATTCACGCCGACGAAATCGAGGCCACAAAGACCGAGTCCAAGCCTTCGGCTGCGAACGCGTTGCTGCCAGCCGAAACAAAGACGAATTTGGACGAACATACGAGTCTGCCAACAAGGTCTCCCCGGAAAAGACCAGCGGCGCAAGAGATCGGCCCGGAGCGTTTTCGTGAAGTCGACACGGCTGCGAATTTGATGGTCTGGTTGATGTCGGCTTGTGGGGTCGGCGGATTCTTGATCTTTCTGTTGATCATTGTGGGGGCCAGACGCATGCGGCGCATGACGCGGACCCAGGTGTTAAAGTCGAAGTACGACGAACTGGAAATGCTGCGGGAGAAGCACCGGCGCGAGATCGCTCAGCTCGAAGGCCTGGAACCGCCGAGGCGCGACAAATGACGATGTCGTCCAACGCCGAAGAAAAACATGACTTTCCAAAAAAGATGCGCGTCCGCAGCAAACTCGATTTCGACCGCGTGTACGAACAAGGGACGCGGCTAAGCGATCGGCTGCTGCTGATCAATGGCCTACGAACCGACGGGCCGCTCACGCGGTTGGGTTTGGCCGTATCGAAACGCTGTGGCAACGCGGTCGCGCGCAACCGTTGGAAGCGACTGCTCCGCGAAGCCTTTCGCCTGTCGCGAGCGGAGTTGCCAAGCGGCTTCAACATCGTCGTGCAGCCGCGCGCGGGGGGATCTCCAAAACTCGACGACGTGCGGCAGTCGTTGGTGAGACTCGTCCGGCGACTCGCGGCGAAGTTGCCTCCAACCCCGACCAGTGTTTCGAACGCCGCGAACGTTCAAGACATTCAACCGACCAGTGATCCGTCATGACGCTGCTGCGATTCCTGTGGCAACTTCCAGCGTCCCTCCTCATCGCGATGGTGAGGCTGTATCAGATCACACTCAGCCACGTCATCGGACGTCAATGCCGTTTCCATCCGACGTGCAGTGAATACTTCATCCTGGCCATTCGCAAATACGGCGTGATTCGCGGCTTCTTCAAAGGTCTCGGTCGTGTTTGCCGCTGCCACCCATGGCACCCCGGTGGTGTCGATTGGCCATAGTGCGAAGAGATGCCGATTCAACGCCAGCCCGGTGGCCCTCGTGGCCTGCATGCGCAAGATCCTGATCACCCTGAATGAAATGATCCGCACGAAAACTCCCTGGACCGACCGCCTCGCCACGGCGACGGTCACGTTCACCGGAGACTCAACTCACCACCGCCGGGAGAAACGGAGTCAGGCGCTGCCGGCGGGCAACCTGACAAGGGATATCCCGGCCCAGGGCGCGTCCATGACGCCCGGCGGTCCTCGGTATCAACACCCAGGACCGCTTCTTCCAAACCCACAAATGATTCTGAACGATCATGGAACGCTCTGGCTGATGCCTTAGAAAACGCACCTCGGAATCGCCACTGACTCCAATTTCCACCCTCGGCATTTCTTTCAGCGATAGGAAACGGTCATGAGTCTTCACGATGATTCATTCGTTTGTTCGACTTTCGATCGATTGGCCGTCAGCCGGCGGAGCGTGTTGACTGTTGGCTCCTATGGGTTGCTCGGCTTGTCGCTACCGCAGTTGTTCGCGGCGGAAAGGACGGCCTCAACGAAAGCCGCGCCGGCGAAGTCGGTCATTTTCCTGTATCAGTTCGGCGGGCCGAGTCATGTCGATACGTTCGACATGAAGCCCGACGCGGCCGAGGGCATTCGGAGCCTTTTCAACCAGATCGACACTTCGCTGCCGGGTCTTCGCATCTGCGAGCATCTGCCCGAAACCGCCAAAGTCATGGACAAAGTGACGCTGATTCGCACCGTCCATCACTCGATGAAGAATCACAACTCGGCGGCGTATCACGCGCTGACTGGCCACGCGCCACTCGTCGATGACATCCGACTGAAAGACACGCTCGACCTGTTCCCGGCGTATGGCTCGGTCGTCGATCATGTCGCGCCGGCGAACAACGGTCTGCCCAACTTCGTCGCCTTGCCGCACGTGATCCGCGATGGAGCGATCACTCCCGGTCAGCACGCCAGCTTCCTCGGCAAACGACATGACCCGCTGCTCATCACGGCCGACCCGAACAGTTCGAACTTTAAGCTGCCGGAGCTGAGCTTGCCGTCCAACCTCAGCCCCGATCGCCTGCAAAGCCGTCGCGAAATTCAGCAGTTGGTTAACCAGCAAACGCGACTGTTGGAATACTCGGCCACGGCGAAAGGGATCGACGACTACTACGACCGCGCACTGTCGATGCTCAGTTCCACGCGAGTCCGCGACGCCTTCGATCTCTCACGCGAATCAGCCGAGACACGCGACCAGTACGGTCGCACGACCTACGGTCAAAGCTGTCTGCTGGCACGGCGACTGGTCGAGGCGGGAGTCCGCTTCGTCAACGTCTATTTCGACGAAAGCATCGGCGGGCAGAGCACGACCAGCGGCGGCTGGGACACTCACGGCTTCAACGATACGCGTATGTATCCGATTCTCAAGGCCCGGCACCTGCCGCTC
>CAYSHJ010001192.1:0-3659 GCA_964430385.1 uncultured Planctomycetaceae bacterium | reverse complement strand
GATTCATGACCAGACCTTGTGATCTCACGCCATTCAGTAAGGAGCGGAGAGCCGTTGCTCAAGCATAGGTCGTCCACCACCAAGTTCCCGGAAATCAACGCGAGTTGATCCTTAAAAGCAACGTGGCGACGGTCCGCGCTGCCACATTCGGCACAGTCGGAACTCCCACAGTCAGAACTCACCCTGTTGCGACACTCAATGACGTTCGTCAGTCAGATCCCACAATCGCACCCCGCGATCCAGGCCGACCGTCGCGATCCGCTGAGTGTGCGGGTCGATCGTCAAGCCATGAATCGGCTGCCCCGTGGCGATGATTCGCACACATGTCCCTGAATCGAAGGACCAAACACGCAGCCTTCCGTCCCAAGCACTGCTGACCAACTGCGGATAGAGCCAACCCAATCCGGACACAGCCTCAGCTTGCTCGAATGTTTTCAGCGTCATTCGACTGGTCGCGTCCCAGACTTTGATTTGTCCGTTCCAATCGGCGGAGACCAGGAGTTGTCCGTCGGCCGAAAACAAAACTTGACTGATCTCCGCATCGTGAGCCTTCACGCTGCTGGCTACGTTGCGTGACGCCGCGTCTCGCCAAATGAGTTTTCCGTCGGCTCCCGCCGTGATCAACCAGCGGCCATCGCGCGAGTACATCACTTGCTTCACCGGGCCACGGTGGTCGGGCTTGAGTTGCTTCGAGCCCTTTTGATCCAGAAAAATCAGCGACCCGTCGCGTAGGCCCAGCACCAACTCCAAGTGCTGAACCGCCGGCCGAAAAGCGATGCAGACGGCCGGAGTCGCGAGTCCGGGCAGCTCGACTCGCTCCGGCTCCGAACTGCCGAATTGCCAACCGATCAAACCACGCTCCATGTCGGTCGTCACCAAGAGTTCATCGGGCGACCAGGACATGCTCAGCAACGGCGACGTCCGGCGGGAGTCCAATCGTCGCGGCTCGGCTTGCAAATCATTCCACACAAAAACTTCGCCAGTCACGCTGCCGGCCGCGAGCCTGTTCCCGTCCGGACTGAACCGCACCACGGATAAACGTTCGGCCGATGTCTTCAACTCGCGTGGCTTCGGCGGCGCTTCGGCCGGCGGCGCGGAGTCACAGCCCAGCATCCATGTCATCGCCACCAGACACATCCAAAACGGAATGGCTCGAGCCCGAATTGCGCATCCAACCACACAAGCCCGACGCGCAAGCGAGGGACGGACGACGAACTTCCCTCGCTTGCGCGTCGGGCTTGTCTTCGAAACGCAGTTACGGAAACCCAGGGATGGTGCGCGAGGTGGATTAACAGCCAACGCAGCGACCGGCATCAATCGTTCCCTCAAGTCGTTCGCCGGAGAAGTGCTCATGCCCGCAATGATTGTGGCTCCGCAGCCGATCGCTGTCGACTACAACGCACCTTTGCCCGTGAGGACAACACTCACGGTCCGAATCAGAATCCTGAGGTCATTCCAAAGACAGCAATTCTGAAGGTATAGCAAGTCGAGAGCGACTTTTCGCTGAAATCCTGCAAGGTCATTGTCATATCCGTTGACGACTTGAGCGAGTCCCGTCAACCCCGGTTTAATGCCGAGGCGTGAAAGGTAGTTCGGCACATCGCGAGACAACTGTTCGATAAACTCCGGTCGTTCTGGGCGAGGCCCCACCAGCGACATCTCCCCCTTGAGAATGTTCCAAAGTTGCGGCAACTCATCGAGTCGCGTTTTCCGCAAAAATCGGCCGACCGAAGTGACCCGCGGATCCCCTTTCTCGGCAAATCTCGCTCCATCCCGTTCCGCGTCGACACACATTGTACGGAACTTATAGATCACAAATGGCTTGCCGTAGGCAGACGATTGACGTCGACCCCGCGTCAGCGTTCGGCGGTCACTCCTAGGGAGTGGCGCGTCGCCAAGAGTTTCACGTCGATCACGGAACCGCCGAAGATTCAGGCCTGTCCGAACTTGACGATAAAAGATCGGCCCCCTGGATGTCAGCTTGACAAGCAACGCCACGACGAGGATCACCGGAGCCAACACGGCGATCAGCGTCACCGCTCCGGCAACGTCCAGAATGCGTCTCACACTCAGAGTGCGTTGATCGAGAGAACTAAGAGTTGTGCGGGGACGCTGAAGGTCGACACGAGCCAGCCACTCCGCAGAAAGGAGTTCTTCGTGCCGCGAATAAGTCGCAACGATCTTGGCGAGATTCTCCGAGGATCGATCGGCATGCGTTGACGGCACTGATGTCGAGCTCATTCGTTTGGCTGCTTCGCGGACGCAAGATCTGAGTGACCACACTATCCGGCAGTGGAACATAGACCGATTGGGCTCGATCGCCGCGAAAAATCCTGAACACTCGGGTCGTTTCCGAGGATTGCCTCGACGAAAACAGGAATCAAAGCGACATGTTGACGGAAACGAACATTGAATCAGGTGCATGTTCAGTCCCGTTTCTTACCAGATTTGGGTAAGCTGGTTCGTCGCGACTAAAAGTCCGGTGGAACGCACCCTTGAAGAGACGCAGTCGATCGGCAGCCGGGAGACGTGAACCCTTGTCGTAATTGAGCCAATTCCTTGATTCATCTTGCCTTCTGGCTGACAATCATTTGTCATTTCAAATTCACCTTCACCACAATCGCCGAAGCACGTTGAGTCGAGGAGACATCCATGTCCGAGGACATCCTCAAAAAGCTCGTGAAGGACGGTGTGGTCTCGAAGGACCAATTTCAGGAGGCGAAGGAACTTGCCAAAAGTCTAGGCATTCGAGCCGAAGAAGCACTCGTCAAACTCGGTTACGTTGACGCGAATGAAATCAGCAGCCTGCAAGCATCCAAGTTCGGATTCGAAACGGTCAACCTCAATGGTTTAGAAATTCCACCCAGTGTCATCGAAATGGTTCCTGAATCCGTCGCCCGCGAGAATGTGGTCATTCCTCTTAGCCTCGACGGTGATGCACTGACGGTCGCCATCAATGATCCCATGAAGTTTGAGATCTTGGACAAGCTGCGATTCATCCTGAATCGCGAAATCAAAGTCAAAGTGGCACCGAACGAGGCGATCCAGTCCGCCATCAACAGACACTATGGGCAAAGTGAGACGGAATCCGTCGACTCAATGCTGTCTGAGTTCACCGAAACAGCGATTGACCTCACGCAGACAGAAATCAAAGAGGCCGAAACAGCCGCCGGAGAAGACGATAGCGCGCCAATTGTGAGGCTGGTCAATTTGGTGATCAGCGAAGCAGTCAGCATGCGCGCCAGCGATATCCACATCGAGCCGTTCGCGAATCGAGTCCGCATCCGTTACCGCATCGATGGAATCCTGATTGAAAGAGATAGCCCGCCAAGGCGACTGCTCGCAGCTTTGATTTCACGTCTTAAGATCATGGCCAACATGGATATTGCTGAAAAGCGGCGATGCCAAGACGGCCGCATGAAGACACGTGCGAATGGTAAGGAATTTGATCTCCGTGTGAGCATCCTTCCCTCCGTTCATGGACAGGCGGTGGTGATGCGAATTCTCGATCGGGACAGCATCAAGATCGGAATTCGGAATTTGGGCTTCAGCGAAGAGAATTATCGCAAGTTTCAAAACATCATCCGGCGCCCGAACGGGATCTTCTTGGTCACTGGACCAACTGGAAGTGGAAAAACTACAACACTTTACAGTGCTCT
>CAYSHJ010001191.1:0-2660 GCA_964430385.1 uncultured Planctomycetaceae bacterium | reverse complement strand
GTCGTGTTAGGCAAACTGTAGCCCGACCCCTTGTGGGGCGGATGATTCGAAGTTTCCGTGGAAGTGTCGCCGATTCAAAACCATCCGACCCACAAGGGGTCGGGCTACAGATATCGCAGAGTCAAGAATTAGCCAGCCGTGCTGGGCTTGCCCCAGTGGCTCGCGGGATTTTGCACTACTCCGCGTCACGCGAAACAAACGGCTCAGTAGTGCAGAATCCCGTAAACCACTGGGGCAAGCCCAGTGGGGTCGCTTGATTGAGGCCTAGGTCAACAGCGTCCATTCCACCATCCGCCAATCGAGCCAACGTGCATCAGGGTCGTTGTTGCGTCGCGCGACATAGCCCAAGTGGCCGCCCCCCTCGGCGATGTGCAGGCGAATCGACGGCGGAAGGTTGTTCGTCGTCGTCAGCCGCTCGAACATCGAGACCGGAATGAGCGGGTCGTCGCGCGCAGCTAGCAGCAGCGTCGGCACGCGGATGTTCGAGAGGTATTGCTCAGAGCTGCAACGATTGTAGTAATCATGTGCGTCTTGAAAGCCGGAGGCCGGCGCGGTGTACCGGTCGTCGAAGTCGAACAGACGGCGCGGGGGTTGAGCGAACAGGTCTGGACAGGTTGGAAACCTGCCCCACGGAGCGTCAGGCCGTAGGAGCTGTCGGTCGCTCAGCCTGCGGAGCAACAGCCGCACGAAGTACCGGTCGTACGCACGCAGCGACCAACGGCTCAAGCTGACGACCGATTCCTCGAGATCGATCGGCGGGTTCACCGCGGCGGCTCGCACGACGGCCGCGGGCACACGCTCCGGTGCTTCGCCCAATAGCTTCAAGACGATGTTGCCGCCCAGCGAAAATCCCAGCAGCGTGATCGGCGAGCCGGAACAAAGTTGCTCGACGAACCGCACCACGGCTCGCACATCGTCTGAGCAACCGCCGTGATACGGCTTGACCGCCAACGCGGCTCCAGCGCCGGCACCCCGCAGGTCCATGCGAAACGTGCGTACTCCGCGACCATTCAGTTTAGCCGCGATTCGCACCAAATACCCGCTGCGATGACAGCCGGCGAGACCATGTACCAACACCGCCGCCGGTCCACCGGTCCGCCAGCCACCCGGACAATCGTCATGCACAACGACCGCCTCGCCGTCATCGAGTTCCACACGACGAGGCTCGCCGCGTTCGACCAGCAACGCGCCGGGAAAGAAGGCTCCCGCCAGAGTCTGTCGATGCCCGCCCGCAAAGACAGCGTGTGGCCGAAATGGTGGAATCGTGATCGGTGGCATGAAGACGGGATTCGAACACAGTTCGAGTGGCAAGAACACGATCTGATCGGTCAGCTCGGAATCGGCCAGGCCATGCCGGCGGAAAAGCCACCGTCGACGCGGACGACTTGGCCGGTCATGAAGGCGGAGGCGTCTGAAGCCAGGAAAATCGCGGCGCCGACAAGGTCGGCCACTTCGCCCAAGCGTTGCAGCGGCGTGTTGGCGTGACCCCAGGCTTGCATCGTCGGATCGGACCAAAGCTTCTGAGTCAGATCGGTCAGAATGAACCCCGGAGCCAGTGCGTTCACTCGCACCCCACGCGGCCCCCATTCCAATGCTAAGCCGCGAGACATGGCGGAGATGCCAAACTTCGTGATCGCGTACGGCACCACATTCTTGAGCGGGGCGTACGTGTTGAGCGAGTCGATGTGAATCTGCGAGCCAGAGCGTTGCTCAAGCATCACTCGCCCGACGTCGATCGCCATCCAGAAGGCACCCCGTAGGTTCGTGTCGATGATAAAGTCGAATTCTTCGACCGTGTATGCCTCGGCCGGCTTGCGTTTGTTGACTCCGGCGACGTTGAGCAGCACGTCGATCCGTCCGCAACGGTCGGTCACTTCGCGAACGCAGCGTTCGATGTCTTTGCGGCGAGTGACATCACACACAACCGGAATGACCGGCGCTGCCGGCGTGCCTATCTCGGCGGCGGTTTGTTCGAGCGTCTTCGCTTCGCGGCCCGTGATCACCACCTTGGCTCCGCGCGCGACGAAGCCTTGGGCCAACGCTTTGCCGATCCCGCGACTGCCGCCCGAAACCAGCGTCACTTTGTCGGCAACCGAAAACAGTTCGTCTGTGGCCATATCGCGACTTTTCGGAAGGCTGGCGTGGCCACCGGACTGACATCCGAGACGCGCCACTGTCGCACAAGAATTAATCGTTGCGGAGCGCCATGGACTTGTCGGACAGCTTCGCCCGAATTTCGTTGAGCGACGTGACACCGAAGTTACGCACGGCCAGCAATTCGTCGGCCGACTTCGCGACCAATTCGCCAATGGTGGTGATCTGCAATCGCGAGAGACATTTTCTCGCGCGCACCGTGAGGTTGAGCTCCGAAACCGGCGCTTCCAACTTCGCGCGCATTTCCGGGGCGAGGTCGTCACGAAAATGGGCTTGAGTGGTCGGGGCCGACGTTTGCAATAATTGGCCGACCGCCAAACTCTTGGACGCCATGATGTCGGCGACTTCACGAAGCGACGTCTCGCCGAAATTCTTGTTCGACAACAATTCGGCCTCGGTGATGCGTGTCAGATCACCCAACGTGTGAATGCCGGCCCGATCCAGGCAATTGCGACTGCGAGCCGACAGCTCGAAGTCCGAGATCGGCACTTGCAGCACGGCTTCCA
>CAYSHJ010001190.1:0-1943 GCA_964430385.1 uncultured Planctomycetaceae bacterium | reverse complement strand
GTCTCGCGCCGCCAAGGGACATTTGTGCTCAAGCCGGGAAACAAAGTCGAGCAACTCGCACACAACCGGTTCGCTTCGGACGAGACCGACTTCAACGCCAGCCCCGCGATCCACGATGGCCGGCTGTTCCTGCGGTCGAATCAACGACTGTACTGTGTGGGAAACAGGTGAGTCGGCTCATCGTCGGCACCCGCAAGGTTCACAAAGAGACGGATTGACGCATTTTTCCGTTTGCAGTACGGTCCCACGCCGCCCTCATTTCCGTTTCCCTTCCCGGCACTCCCGCCGTCAAGCGACGTGAACTGTTTGATCGCTGGGCAGTCCTCCTCATTCCAATCCCTCCGTGACGGAGCATGAACACCATGTGCGGAATTGTCGGCTATGTGGGTAACCGACAGGCGGCTGAGATTCTGTTGGAGGGACTGCGACGCCTGGAGTATCGCGGCTACGATAGTGCTGGAATCGCCGTGGCTCAGGACGGCGAGATTGCGATTCGCAAGAAGGCCGGCCGCGTGCAGGAGCTTGTGAATCTGGTCGACCGTAATCCGGTATCGGGGTCGCTGGGCATCGGCCACACGCGCTGGGCCACGCATGGCGAGGCCTGCGACATCAACTCGCATCCGCACGTGGGCGGCAACGGCGAAGTGTTGCTCGTGCATAACGGCGTGATCGAGAACTATGCGGCGCTGAAAGGTTACTTGCAGGCACTCGGCTATGTCTTCCGCAGCAGTACCGACACCGAGGTCGCGGCACATCTTATCGCTCACGAACTGAATGAACGCATCGAACTGGGCGATGCTCCGGAAGATCCGAAGACGGCGATCAAGGCAGTCGAAGCAGCCGTCAAGCAATTCAAAGGAACTTATGGCCTGGGGATTTTGTTTCGCGATTTTCCCGACATGCTCGTGGCCGCGCGGCTCGGCAGCCCGCTGGTCGTAGGCATGGGCAAAGGAGAATACTTCCTTGCCAGCGATGCCAGTCCGCTGACAGGTCACACGCAAGAAGTCGTCTACGTGGCGGCTCACGAGATCGTCGTGCTCACGTCGCAAGGGATCGAAGTCATTCATCGCGACGCGGGTCGGCAGGCACCGAACGTGCAAGTGCTCGCGCAATCGTCGGGCGATTCCGACCTGAATGGCTTCGAGCACTACATGCTCAAGGAGATTTTCGAGCAGCCCGAGACGATTCAGAACGCGATGCGCGGCCGCTTGGACGAAGACGAAGCGAGCGCGAAGTTCGGCGGCCTGAACCTGACGCCTCAACAACTGCGACGCATCGACCGCATCGTGCTCACCGGCTGCGGCACGAGTTGGCACGCCGGTCTCGTCGGCGAATATCTGCTCGAAGAGTTCGCTCGCATCCCGACGGAAGTCGAATACGCCAGCGAGCTGCGTTATCGCAATCCACCGCTGAGCACGACCACGATGGTCTTCGCGATCACACAAAGCGGCGAAACGGCTGACACGCTGGCGGCCATGCGCGAATGCAAACGGAAGGGACACCCCACGCTCGCGATCTGCAACGTCGTCGGCTCGACGATCGCTCGCGAGGCGGACGGCGGCATCTTCCTGCATGCCGGCCCGGAGATCGGCGTGGCGTCCACGAAAGCTTTCTCGTCGCAAGTCACCGTGTTGACGTTGCTGGCGTTGTACCTCGGTCGCCTGCGGTCCATGTCGTATCCGGCCGGCCAACGAATCATCTCGCACCTGCAGGCGATGCCCGACATCATCCGCAAGACTTTGGAGTGTTATTCGCATGTCCAAGATGTCGCGCAGCGGTACTGCGAGTTTGAAAACTTCCTGTATCTCGGCCGGCTGTATAACTTCCCGGTCGCGCTCGAAGGGGCGCTGAAACTGAAAGAGATCAGCTACATCCACGCCGAAGGCTATCCCGCCGCCGAGATGAAGCACGGCCCGATCGCGCTCGTCGATGAGCGGACTCCC
>CAYSHJ010001189.1:0-3301 GCA_964430385.1 uncultured Planctomycetaceae bacterium | reverse complement strand
CCATGCGGCAGCCGGATCGGAAGGATTAAGCCCAATACCGTTCGGTTAGTCGTAACGAGAAGCAAGTTGTGGACTTACAAGAGTAGCGAGCAGCAAGGGTGGCACGCCCTGAGTCCGCGAAGGGCGTGATTTTCACGGAGTTCAATCAGAACCACGCCCTTCGCGGACTCAGGGCGTGCCACCCAATAAATGGCGGTGATTCCATAGGTTGCGGCTAATTGAACGGTATTGGGATTAAGCCTAGATCGCAAAATGTCCAACGGACGTCGCTGAATTCGCCAGAATTCAGGGATTTCCAAGAGCCAAACCCCTGAACTTTGGCGAGTTCGGCGACGGTCTAGCGCTGTAGGTCATGGCTTCGGACGGTTGCGCTCATCGACGTGGACGACGCGTGGTTGGTGGCCACGGGTTTCGGTGTCCTCAAAGTTGGCATAGGCACAAATGATGATCAGGTCGCTGGGATGAACCAGATGCGCGGCGGCTCCGTTGATGCAGATGATGCCCGAACCGGATTCGCCGGGGATCACGTACGTCGTCAGACGATGGCCGTTGTTGACGTCGTAAATCTGTACCTGTTCGAAGTCGATTAAGTCGGCAAGTTCCATCAGCCGGCGATCAATGGTAATGCTGCCTTCGTAATGCAGGTGCGCATCCGTGACGGTGGCGCGGTGGATTTTGGACTTGAGCAGAATGCGCTGCATGGGAATCTGACTCACGAACTCTTCTTCGCGCCGCTGGGCTTTGGCGGGTTGAACAGCTTGTCGTTGATGGACTTCACCGCTTCGCCGGCTGAGGCGACTTTGACGCTGCCGGCGAGTTTCAGCGTCTTGGGAAGTACGCAATTCTTGTCATTGCAGGCCTGGTACTTAACCTGTAATTCAAACTCTTCGTCCTTGCCGCCGGCGTCCGCGGGGACTTCGATCGTGGCGAAGACGATCGTTTGCTTTTCATAAACCATCAACGGTTCGTCGAAGCCAGCGATGGTCAGCTTGTAGCCCTTGGGATACTTCACATCGGCCAACTTGCTGCCCAGTTTTGTCTTCATCGTGAACTGAGTTGGCACGAGATCATCGGGCTGTGCCGGATTCTGGTTGATGTGCCAGCCGTCCTTGATGTCGAGCACCAGCGCGATGCGGCAGGTGTTGCCGGCGGGGAGTCGATCGACGTTCAAGTGGGCTTCGACAGTCAGGATTTCCGCTTGTTTCGGCTTGTGGGATCGCGGCTTGTCTTTGTCGGCGATTGGAACTGAGTCTGCCGAATTCGGGAGTGACTTCACCGCGGCGTTATTCACGGTGGCGTTATTCACGGTGGAGTTGTTCGATTTCGATCCGCCGCTGTCGGGCTTCACCGCGATCCTCACGGTCTCGTCCGCAGCCGGCACGACGTTCGGATTGAGCGTGCGGCGCGTCGATTCGAAGTCGGGCTTGTCGAGAAATTCGAACAGGCCGAGCGCCAAAACCGCGCTGCCGTTTGGTGACTCGGGCATCTGCCCTGCGAAAGCCTGCAGCGTTTGTTCGGCCTTGTCACGATAGCCGTTGTCCCGGGTGAGCGAGGCCAATCGCAACAGGTTGCGAATCGACGTGCCGTTGCCGGAAGGCACAACCGAGTCGAAGCGGTCCTTCGAGCGGGCGAAGAGTTCCTCGTGATCGGTGGCGGTGAAAAAGAAACCGTTGCCGGCGTTGTCCCAGAACAATCGGATTTGATCGTCGGTCAAGAGTTTGGCGTCGTTGAGCCACCTCTGTTCGCGAGTCGCCAGATGCAAGGCGATCAAGCCGTCGACCAGGTAAGCGTAATCGTCGAGGTACGCTTTGATCTTGCTCGGCCGACCACGATACGACCGCAGCAGGCGGCCGTTTTCGTCACGCAGATCGGTCAGCACGGCGAGTGCCGCTCGTTCGGCGGCGGCCAGGTAGTCGGCTCGACGAAAACGCGCGCCCGCGTTAGCGAGGGCTTTGATCATCAAGCCATTCCAGCCGGTGAGGACTTTGTCGTCGCACAGCGGTGGTGCTCGGCGATTGCGAACTTTCAGTAGCGTCTGCCGCGACGAGGCTAACTGACGGTCGAGTTCTTCCGGAGCGATCTTCAACTGTGCTGAGACGTCGGCCAGCGGTTGAGGTCGGTGTAGCACGCGACCTGGTTCAAATGTGTTCGGCTCGCGAAAGCCATACGCGAGTTTGAAGAGCTTCGCCTCGTGCAGGCCGAGCAGGTTGTCGATCTCTTGATCCGACCAGACATAGTATTTGCCTTCGACATCGTCGGTGTCTGCGTCGAGTGCCGAGTAGAATCCGCCGCGTTGATCGGTCATATCGCGGAGCACGAAATCGCAGATCTCCTCGGCGATCGCCTGGTAGGCCGGCGAATCGGTTTGGCGAAACGCCTCGACGTAGATCTCGGCCAGTTGAGCGTTGTCGTAGAGCATCTTCTCGAAGTGCGGCACCTTCCAAGCTCGGTCGGTGCTGTAGCGATGGAAGCCGCCGGCCAAGTGATCGCGAATTCCGCCCGCGGCCAGAGCGTCCAACGTGTTCGTGACTTTCTTTCGCAAGTCGTCGTCCCGGCTGCGTTGAGCTTGATACATCAACAACGACAGCTTACAGGGGACCGGGAACTTCGGAGCGTTCGGGCGCAGCGAATGGAAATCGAAGCCGCCAAACTTTTCGTCGTACGTGTCGGCGATCGACTGCGCCGTCTGAGTGGCCAGTTCGACAGTGAGCGGCGTCTTTTTCAGCTCGAGTTTCGACGACATGACGCGCTGGACTTGCTGGGTCAGGATATCGGCGTTCTTTTCGAGCACAGCCTGTTCGTCGCGCCACAGCTCGAAAATCTTTCGCATGACTGCCGGAAAGCCCATGCGGCCACCTTCGTCATCGGGTGGGAAGTACGTGCCGCCGGCGATCGGCTTGCCGGTTGGCGACAGGAACAGCGACAGCGGCCATCCGCCGCCTTGCTCCGAACCGCTCAGACGGAAATAAACCGTCAATGACGTCATATAAATGTCGTCAATGTCGGGACGTTCTTCGCGATCGACTTTCACGCAGACGAAGTGCTCGTTCATGAACTTCGCGATCACATCGTTCGAGAACACCAGCCGTTCCATCACGTGGCACCAGTGGCAACTGCTGTAGCCGATCGACAGGAAGATCAGCTTGTTGTCTCGCTGAGCTGTCTCGAACGCTTCCGGTCCCCACGGATACCAGTCGACGGGGTTGTGAGCGTGCAGCAGCAGATACGGACTGGACTCCTTGGCCAGTCGATTGCGTCGGCCACCTTTCGGGAGGAGGTCTTCGACACGCTGGCTAGTTCT
>CAYSHJ010001188.1:0-2433 GCA_964430385.1 uncultured Planctomycetaceae bacterium | reverse complement strand
CTATGCCGAGGCAGGCGTGCGCGAGTACTGGATCGCCAACGTCAATCAGCAGTGCGTCGAGGTCTATCGCAATCCGCAACCGAATGGAACCTACGCCGACGTGCGTGTGCTGAATCTCGGCGCGACTCTGGACATCGCGGCGTTGCCGGGAATCTCGGTTGCCACCGATCACCTCTTCAAGACCCGACGCGACCGATGATCCTCGGGATGACGACCAATTAAGTCAATTAGTCGAACCGGGAGTTGTTCGAGTCATGAGTGTCGCCTTCGATGCCATCACGCCAGCGAGTGTTGCCGCCCCAGCACAGCGGGAGCGTCATCGCTTTTCGCTCGAAGATTACGAGCAGATGATCGAGTTCGGCATCTTGGAAGAAAACGATCGCGTCGAACTCATCCGCGGGGAGATCGTTGAGAAAATGACCATCGGCGAACCCCATGCTGCGTGCGTGAAACGGCTGAATCAACTTTTCAGCGGAATTCTGGGAACCCAAGTGATCGTGGGAGTTCAAGACCCCGTCGTCGTTGTCGAGAGCCGCCCTGAACCTGACATCACGCTGCTGGTTCCTCGTGATGACTTTTACGCCAACGCGACCCCAAAACCTTCTGACATCTTGTTGCTGATCGAAGTCGCCGATACATCGCTCGAATACGACCGCACCGAAAAGCTTTCACTCTACGCCGAAGCCGGCATCCGCGAGTACTGGATTGCGAACTTGAATAACGACTGTGTCGAGGTCTATCGCAATCCGCAACCGAATGGAACGTACGCTGACGCGCGAGTCCTGAATCTCGGCGAGATTCTGGACATCGCGGCGTTGCCGGGCGTCTTGGTCGCCGTCGATCACCTCTTCAAAACTCGACGCGACCGATGAGATTCTCGATGACGTTTGACGGCCAGCGTCCGATCCGCGAATCGGTTGTTGTCGTCCGTTGGCCAAGAAAGTCCGGTCGTGCCGGAATTGCCGGCGTGGTGCGTCTGATCGCTCGACTTATTGCTCACGGCGTCGCTACTTGATCGCAGTTCGGCTTAGACTCCCATGACTGCTTGAATGCGCCCCGATCAGTGTCGGGAACGCTGGAAGCCATCCGGAGACGACGATCATGTTGGGGATTCGATATCTGAAAGTGTCGCCGACCACTTACGTGATGCTGTATCGGCAAGGGCAAGTCGTTCGCGAAGGATTGGGGTTGTCCTTTTTCTACTTTGCCCCCACGGCGAGCGTCGTGCAGGTGGCGGTGTCCAGCCGGCATGTGCCGTTTGTTTTCAACGAAGTCACGGCGGATTTTCAGGACGTCACCATTCAAGGGGAATTGGCGTTTCGAGTCAGTGACGCGAAGCGTGTGGCGGCCTCGTTGGACTTCAGCGTCGATGTGTTTGGTCGGCATCGATCAGACGATCCCGGAAAGCTCGATGAGCGGCTCGTGCATGTGGCTCAGATCGCGACCCGCGCGTTCACCCAGCAGCGAAAACTCAAGGAACTGTTGATTGCGTCAGATGGCCTCGTGGCGGAGGTTCTCAACGGGCTGCGGCAATCGGAGGTCGTCGCCAACTTGGGTTTGGAAGTGCAAGACCTGTCGATTCTGGGGCTCAAACCAAGTCCTGAAATGGCGAAGGCTCTGCAAACGGATGCTCGCGAAGAACTACTGCGGCGAGCCGATGAAGCCATCTACACGCGGCGCAACGCGGCCGTGGAACTCGAACGGACGATCAAGGAAAACGAACTCAACACCGAGATTGCCGTCGAGCACAAGAAGCGGCAAATTCGCGAATCGCAAATGGCAGCGGATATCGCGATCGAGCAGCAGCGAGCGACACTCGTTGACAACCGCGTCGCCAACGAACGCAAAGAGTCCGAGGCCCGCGCGGCCGCTCTGCAGGCGATGTTGGAGCCGATCAAGTCGATCGACTGGCGCACGCTGCTGGCCGTCAACGGCACCGACTCCGCACAAGTCATGTCGCTGGCGTTTCACGAGTTGGCGCAAAACGCCTCGAAGTTCGGCGAACTGAATATTTCGCCCGACTTGTTGAATACGTTGCTCAAAACGAAGAAGTGAGCTGGAATCTCAACGTAGCCCGACCCCTTGTGGGTCGGATGATCCCCATTTCATGCGAATCCTCCAGGCCACAAGGACCTGGGCTACAGGTTTCGGAGTTGCTGTTCTGCACCCTGAGCCGGAACAATCATGCGCGAAGTTCAGCCAGGCATCGTTGTCGTCACTCGCAAGACCCGCATGAAGGGACTGCTCACCCGATGGGCGACGCGCGGGCAAGCACAGTTCATGTTGGCTCAGGCGGTGGTGCGCGAACGAGCACGCCAAGTGAAAACCATCACGCCCAGCATCGCGGCCGGCGCGGACGTCGAATTCAAGGAACTGGAATCCGAAGACGCAACCTATCAGCAAGTCGTCGAATCTCTCGATCGCGAATTGGAT
>CAYSHJ010001187.1:0-15449 GCA_964430385.1 uncultured Planctomycetaceae bacterium | reverse complement strand
ACCGCCTTGCCATCAGACACCTCCTGGTCCCCGCGCTCCCATCCGCCGTCACACGACAGCAAACTCGCGCAGCCACAATCCAGGAGGTAGAGATATCATGTCCTCTGACAATGCGCCAGCCTATTCAACTTACCCAGCTATACGCGCTGGCCGTGCCTTCCGCACAGCTTCAGGCAAAGCGCAACTTGGAAGCTAATCAATCCGTAATAGCTCAACTACGTCAGTGTCCTAATTGTCTCTCTACGAATTATCATGAGGTCATTATCAATCATGCGCCTCCCCCCTAGATTTGTCGGCGAAATAGCGGCTTGGATGATTGAAGAAATGTGGCAGAAGCGTGTCGGGGCTCGTTATAATGCCCGAACAAATACCATCTGCCGCTTTTTCCCGTCGTGTTCAAACTATGCCACCTCTGCTTTCCGAAAGTATGGTTTGGCCCACGGCTTGTGGCTTACGATCGGAAGAGTAAAGCGTTGTAATCCGAGTAACACAGATTCTTGTGTTGATTACCCGTAAGAAGCTGAAGAATCCATTCGTCATCAACGGGACACATCACAAATGGAGGATTAGATTCCACGAATCATCGAGACGGAATCTATTTCTGTGTCCAAGCGGCGTCAGGTCTAGCCCGACTCTGACTCCGACGCTGACGGCGACCCTCCAGGGTACCGTGGTGGTTGGGCGGCAAACACACGGCATCCTGCCTCCCGTTGCCCACAACCGAATGGCGGCATCCGTACCGCTGATTTCAACACGCTGTCGGGCGCTACTTCGCGTCATTGACAGTCCGATTGGTGCCGATTATCGTCGCGCCGTGGACTACTCACACCTGATCACAATCGAGCCCGATAAGCGCAGCGGCCAGCCGTGTATTCGCGGGCTTCGCATGACCGTCCAAGATGTCTTGGAGTATCTCGCTTCTGGGATGTCGGTCGACGAGATTTTGGCGGACTTCCCCGACCTTACCGAAGAGGACATCCGGGCGTGTCTCGCGTTCGCCGCGGATCGTGAACGGCGGCTGCGCGTGATCCCCGTCCAATGAGACTGCTCTTTGATCAAAACCTATCGTATCGGTTGGTAACGCTGCTGGCCGCCGAGTTCCCTGGCTCGCAACACGTTCGGAACGCTGGAATGGCCGCCGCTGCCGACCCAGTGGTTTGGGGGTATGCAGCGAAAGAGGGGTTGGTGATTGTCTCGAAAGATTCGGACTTCCAACAGCGCGCCGTATTGCGGGGCCATCCACCCAAGGTGGTCTGGGTCCGCTTGGGGAACTGCGCGACGACTGACGTTGCGGACTTGCTACGGGTCCATCTGGCTGACCTGTTGGCATTCGAGGCGGATCCGGTCGTATCGTTCCTCGCACTGTCGTAACGTCGCGCGCCGCTTAAAACACTCCGATGATCAGCCGGTAGCGGACTTGCTGCGCGTACTCGGCGTAACCGGGCAGTTCGTGCTGCAGCAGGCGATCCTCCAAAAGTGTCCGGCGAATAAAGAGGCCAGCGAACACCAAGATCGGCAACATCCCCAGCCAGGAGCCGAGCGCCAGGCTGCCACTCAGCGTCGCGAAGAGCGAGGCGGCGTAGCCGGGATGACGCACGAAGCGATAAGGGCCAGTCGCAATCGGATACTGGCCACGCTCGGTCTGGACTCGTACCACGGACGAGTAGAACGGGTTCACGCGCATGGCCCAAAACAGGCCCATGAGTGACACGGCATAGCCGATCAAGCCGGCGATCTGTGCTTCGATCGGAATCGGACTCCATTGAAATCGCCCGACATCCAGTCCGACCAGCACCCAGCTCCCGATCAACATGATCCCGCCGATGGGCCGAGTGATCCGATCTTGGTTTCCCGGTCCGGGAGCGCGTCGTTCGCGGATCATGCCAGGGTCGCCGAACGCGACCAACGCCCAGCCAAAGAAGGCCAAAGCTCCCAGCACACCCCACACGAACGGCAAGTCCCACCGCCCCGCGGAACCAAAGATGATTCCGCCCAAGGTGCCGGGATAAAGAAGCGATAGAAGTGCCATCGTGAACCGGGACATCGCCGTGACTCCAGAGCCTCACACAATAACCGCCACGCGCAGATCCATCACGTTGGTGTGCGTCGGGCCGGTGAGGATCAAGCCTCCGATCTGCTCGAAGAACGAATACGAGTTGTTGATCGCCAAGAACTCGGCGGGATCGAGACCCTTCGCGAGCACGAATTGACGCAGCGGTTCATCAACGACAGCTCCGGCGGCGTCGGTCGGGCCATCTTCGCCGTCGGTGCCGCCGGACAAGATCGCGATGCGGTCGAGACCGTCGTGCCACAGATGCTGCAACGCGGCGAGTGCGACCTCTTGATTGCGGCCGCCTTTGCGCGGCTGAACCGTCGGAGTAAGTTTTACCACCGGCTCGCCGCCGCTGAGCACGCAAATGGGTGGTGCGACATCGCCTTGTCCGTCTCGAATGCGGCGACACAGTTCCGCCAATTCGCGCCCGACCGCTCGAGCCTCACCGGCGTTGTTCGAGCCGAGGGACTTCACGGCGAAACCCAACTCGCGAGCTTTGCTCGCCGCCGCCTCAAGCGCGGTCGCGTTGTTGCCGATCACGTGGTTGTGAACGAGTGGTCTTGCAGCGGTCCCCTCTCCCTCGGGGAGAGGGTTAGGGTGAGGGCTACAAGTTGCGTTAGACGTGGTGCGCGCGAGCAATCTCTCATGGGAATCGCCGCTAAGAATCGGAGGTTCCAACTCCTCCCGTCCCTCACCCGGCCTTCGGCCACCCTCTCCCAAGGGGAGAGGGGGTTGTATGGGCGTCGTGTGGCGAAGCGCTGACCAGACTGACTCTGGCACCTCCGGCGGCTGCGCACCGTACCGTTCCAACACGGCAAGTGCTTCCGCTGTCGTGCCCGTATCCTCGACAGTCGGTCCCGATGCGATGACATCCAATCGATCGTCGATCACGTCAGAAATAATGAGCGAGAAGATGGCCTTCGCTTTTGAGGTGGCTCGCACAAGTCGGCCACCTTTCACGAGCGACAGCCGTTTGCGCACGGCGTTGAGTTCTTGAATGCTGGCGCCCGACTGCATCAAGAACCGCGTGACCGACTGCTTGTCGGCAAGCGTGATTCCCGGAATCGGAGCGGGCAACAGCGCGCTGCCGCCGCCGGAAACCAGCACGATAACCAGATCGCTCGGACCAGCGTCGCGCGCGAGTTCCAGAATCCGTTGTGTGCCAGCAACACCTTCTTCGGTCGGCTCATTCATGCCTGCCGGCCGAGCGGCGTGAATCACGATCCGACGCAACGACCGAACGCAATCGGCGGGGACGTTGACCCAGCCGATCACTTTCGCGTCGGTCAGCTTGTCGCCCAGCGCCGCTTCAACCGCCGCGGCCATTCCGGCGCCCGCCTTGCCCGCTCCCAACACGACGATGCGGTCGAGCGCTGCGATGTCGAACACATGCCCACAGACCGTCAGACTTCGACCATGACAGGTGACGGCATTTCGAACGAGACGGTCCGAGGCGACTGCCGTGACTCCAGCCTTCCAGATATCGAGAGCCTGTTCGCGAAGCATGGCGGATCCCTCAAAACACAAACCCCAGCGGGCTTGTCCCGGTGGCTCGCGGGATTCTGCACTACTTCAGCGGATGAGTCGCTGGATGAGTCGTGCAAAGTCCCATGAACCACCAAGACAAGCCTGGTGGGGTCTGCGTAAAGCGGATGCGATCACGCACTCGGACGCAGGCGGCGGTAGGTGACCAGCACTTCGTAGAGGTCGGCCGAGATTTTGACTTCGTCGTCGGCGAAGTCGGACAGCCACGTGCGGTCATCTCGCGCGGCGTCGGCCAGCACTTTCAGGATTTCCTTCAACCGGATTTTCTTTTGGCGGGGAGCCAAGGTCACTCGATTTTCGGGATCGAACAGGCGAAGTCGCGGTTGAGGTGCCGTGCGCATCGAAAAGCCCTTCCTTGAGCAGTCTCGTCGGCGAAATGGTCCGACATCGTGTGCCGGTGCATTAGGGATCGGCACGAGGATCACAACGACTTGAGCGTGTTTGGCATCCGCGCAAAAGAATCCGCGCGGGGCGAGATGACTTTCGACAGACGGGCGCCGCGGTCAAACTTCGATTCAAGTCACGCTGAGAGACATGACACGCCGCCGCATTTTTCACGCGATTGAAATGTCTCAGAGCCACGTTCGTCGCTTCGGCAATTCCTGCCGCAGGACATCGCCTGTCGAAATGGGAATTACTTCGTCATCGAGGACTCTAAATTGTCTCACCATTTTCTTTTTGCGAGTTTGCATCGGGGCCGTTACTATTGCCGCCGCTTTGAGGGACGCGGTTAGGTTCCACGATGGACCCCAGTATGGACGATACGACGTCAATTGATTTCAACCGACTCGCAGTGGAGTTGGGGTTCAGCGTCATCCAAGTGCAAAACGTTGTCGCACTGCTGGACGCTGGCAACACGATTCCGTTCATCACGAGATACCGGAAAGAAAAGACCGGCAACCTCGATGAAGTACAGCTTCGTGCGATCGAGCAGCGAGTCAACAGCCTTCGCCAATTGATGGAACGTGCCACGGCGATCTTGCGATTGATCGACGCTCAAGGAAAACTCACTCCCGAACTCCGAGCCGAGGTCGAAGCGGCCGTCACGCTCAAAAGACTGGAAGATCTGTATCTGCCATTCCGTCCCAAGCGAACTTCGCGGGCGCTGCTGGCGCGACAGCGAGGACTAGAACCATTCGCCGCGCGGATTTGGAGCGGCGATCCAGAACTCGGCGATTTACAAACGGCGGCGGCGGCGTTCATCAATCCCGAACAAGACTTGCCGACCGCCACGGAAGTCTTACAAGGCGCGGCCGACATCCTGGCCGAGAACATCAGCGAAGAAGCAGCGCTGCGCGAGGTTTGCCGACAACTTTCCTGGCGAACCGGGAAGTACAGCGTTGCGCCCACGAAGGCGGGATCGGAAAGCGGGCAAGAGTACCGTGACTACTTCGAGTTCACCGAGGCGGTCGCCAAGATTCCTCCGCATCGCGTGTTGGCGTTGAATCGCGGCGAGAAGTCCGGCGCGTTGCGGGTGAAATTCGAATGGGACGACGCGGCCGTCCAACAATCGTCCGAAAGGCACTACGGTTGGGAGTTACATCCGCAACGCGAATTTTTGCGTGCCTGCGTGATCGACGCGTTGCAGCGACTGATTCAACCGGGTCTCGAACGCGAGATTCGCCGTGAGCTGTCCGACAAAGCAGAGACACAAGCGATCGACGTCTTCGCTCGAAACCTGCGGAGCTTGTTGTTGCAGCCGCCGCTGCGAAACCAAAGAGTCTTGGCGATTGATCCCGGTTTCCGCACCGGCTGCAAGGTCGCCGCACTGGATGAGTGCGGTCACTTGGTCGCGTCGGATGTCGTGTACGTGACGGGCAGCGCCGAAAAGCGAGCGGCTTGCTGTCAGAAGCTGGCTGAATTACTGAAGCAGCATGGCTGCAACGTTGTCGTGATCGGCAACGGCACCGCTTGTCGCGAGACCGAAGACCTGGTCACCGAAATGATCGCGAAGGAATTTCCTGAAGCGCGGTACGTCATCGTCAACGAGGCCGGAGCCAGCATTTATTCGACGAGCCAAGTGGCTCGCGAGGAATTCCCTGAACTGGATGCGACGGCGCGGGGCACGGTGTCGATCGGAAGACGGCTGCTGGACCCGCTCAGCGAGCTAGTGAAGATCGAGCCGCAGCACATCGGTGTCGGCATGTACCAGCACGATCTCGGCAAGAAGCAACTCAAGGAATCGCTCGATCAAGTGGTCGAATCGTGCGTGAACTATGTCGGCGTGGATTTGAACACGGCGAGTCCGTCGTTGTTGCGGCGCGTGTCTGGCTTGAATCAACTCATCGCCCGCCGCGTTGTCGAATGGCGCGAACAGCACGGCCGCTTCGCCAATCGCAAGCAACTGCTGGAAGTCTCCGGCCTCGGCGAGGCGACGTTCACGCAAGCCGCCGGCTTCCTGAAAATCGCCGACGGCGACGAGCCGCTCGACGGCACTTGGATTCACCCCGAAAGCTACGAAGCCGCGAACAGGGTGCTGGAACGCTTGGGCTTCTCGGCGCACAGCCTGGTGGAAGCCGAGCAAACACGCGAGGAACTGCGGCAGCGTCTCACGCAACTTGACGCCGAAAGCCTTGCCGCCGAATTGCACGTCGGGCTGTTGACGCTAAAGGACATCCTCGAAGCGCTGTCACGTCCTGGCCGCGATCCGCGCGCCGATTTGGCGGGACCGGTCTTCAAGCAAGGCATTCTCAATCTGGATGACCTGCAACCCGGTATGGAACTGACCGGCACGGTCCTGAACGTCGTCGACTTTGGAGCGTTCGTGGACGTTGGTCTCAAAGACAGCGGACTCGTTCACGTCAGCCAGATGTCCGAGACTTATGTTCCGTCTCCGCACAGCCTTGTCGGTGTCGGCGACGTCGTGACCGCATGGGTGCTTGGCGTCGATAAGGAACGCAAGCGTGTCTCGTTGACGATGATCAAACCCGGTACGCCGCGACAGATCCGAGCCCCGAAGCCGCCGCGACGGGATTCGCAAGGCGGAGAATCAGCGCGCCGCGACTCACGCAATCAGCGCGCACCCGGCCCACGAACGACTACCGCGGCAGCCGCGGCAACATCGAATGTCTCCACGAACGAAGTCACCGCCGCCGCGGAATTATCACCACGCGACGTCGCGGCCAAGACGGTGACAGTCGCGACGGCAGCCATTACTCCGAGAGGTCGCGGTCAACGAAGAATCGACAGCAACGACCATCGACCGCCGCGCCGCCAGACGTCAGAACGGCCGCGAACGCCGCTCACCCAGGAGATGGTCGAAGGCTCGCAGCCGCTGCGTGGCTTCGACCAACTCGCCACACTGTGGAAGCAGCAACATACGAACGCGCCCAAGCCGCCGCCGCAATAACCGCGTCGCTTTGTGACTGTTGGTTTTATCGCCCCTGAGCTTGCCTCAGGGGTTCCCGCGCTTCTGCACTACTCGGAATCTCCGGGAAAAACGTAGTGCCGAAGCGTGGGAACCACCGAGATGAACTCGGTGGCAGATTGACGACGAGCTAGATCCAACGCCATGCCCGAATTGACCCGAGCCTTCGTCGCCGTTCGCATCCCGGCACTGCCGGACCTGCAAATGGTCTTGAAACCGCTGGCCGCGATGCGTTGGCCGGTCGCCGCCGTTTCTCCGGCGAACTTGCATGTCACATTGAAGTTCTTGGGCGACATTCCGACCGTTCAAATCGCGGCCATTCAGCAACAACTGCTGAGTGTGGTGCGTCGGCATCCGCCGTTCGTGCTCAAGGTCGAACAGTTAGGAGCGTTTCCCAGCGTCGATCGCCCGTCCGTTGTGTGGGTTGGATTGGTCGACGCTGAACCGCTCGTCGCATTGGCGAACGAAATCGAGTCGCTGCTTGAACCGCTCGGCTTCGCGCGCGAGTCCCGATCCTTTCACCCGCATTTGACACTCGCCCGTATCAAAGGCCACTCGCCACGCGAACTGTTCGACATCATCCGCCGCGGCAGTGAAACGCACTTCGGAACGATCGAGGTCCGTTCGATCAACCTCATCCGATCTGAGTTGCAACGTGATGGAGCTCGTTATTCGGTGATCTCGTCGCATGAACTGGGCGTCACAGATTAACGGTTCGATGAGACTGGCTGTCTTCTGAAATCGTCAAAGTTTGACACGCCTCGCCGGTCTGCGCCGATTCCGTGGATTGCTCCTGCGGAACAAGGCGAACGAGGAGACGACTGATATCCCGGCGAACCACGTTGGCCACTCCGGTGCGTGAAGTTACTCCGGATGTCCCTCCGATACCGACTAGCGAAGACATGAATTGTCGGAGACATCCACACCAGTCCGACGTGCCAGTTTTGATGCGGTGCACTTTAGCCCCGGCATCGCCAAGGAAAGGCGAGTGAAGCATGACGGATCATCCCGAGATCGCACGAACTCAAACGGCCGAAGCCAGCGAAGTCGAAGCCTTGCGGCGCGAGAATGCGGTCTTGCGGCAGCAGTGCATGCAGTCGCAGCGACTGAGTACCGTGGGAGCGCTCGCTGCGTCGGTCACGCACGAGTTCAACAACATCCTCACGACGGTGATCAACTACGCGAAGATGGGACTGCGGCACAAAGACCCCGCGTCGAAAGAGAAATCGTTCGACAAAATTCTGGCCGCCGGTCAACGAGCCGCGAAGATCACGACCGGCATGCTGCGATACGCTCGCGGCAAAGGGGACCGTCGCGAACCGATGGACTTGACTCAACTCGCTCAAGAGGTGCTCGAACTGGTCGAGAAAGACTTGCAGATGCACCGTGTGAAGCTGGAGATCAACTTCGCCGACCATGCTCAAGCGGAAGTCAACGCGAATCAGATTCAGCAGGTGTTGCTGAACCTGATCATCAACGCGCGACAAGCGATGGTGAACGGCGGGCGACTGCTGATCTCGGTGCGCTCGAACAAAGAATCCGGCTTCTCTGAGATCGCCGTACGCGACACGGGCAACGGCATCGCGGCGGAGCATCTGCGAAAAATCTTCGATCCGTTCTTCTCGACTAAGCAAGCCGATGAGCAAGGGCAGGGGGGCAGCGGCCTCGGCCTGGCGCTGTGCCGTGAGATCATCGAAGCCCATCGCGGCCGTATTCGCGTCGAAAGCACGATCGGCGTCGGCACGCAGTTCACGCTCAAGCTACCGCTGATCTCAGCCACTGCCGGCACGATCGTACCGGCCACTGCCACACCCGTGATGCAGAAGGTCGGCTAGTTTCGGACTGGCGAATTTTGTGGCAACCGGTCAAATGACGAGCAGCCAATCAGACATTACTACTGCTTTGTCACCGCTTGATTCTCGAGTGAGCCGGAACGCGCTAGCGTCCGGTTTGTGCAGCAAGAACCGGGGCTAGCGCCCTGCGGCTGATTTCCGCGACCCGAATTCTTCGCTGCGGCAATGCGCTCCCCATTCGAACACAATGCCATAAGACTGACGATGCCACGCGAGCGACGAACTCGAAGCAAAGCCGGGAAGTCCGCACGCAATCCCGCTCCCACGAAGGAGTCGTTGCTGCTGACCGCGCTCGATGAGATTCAAGGCGAACGAATCTTGTGTACCTCGCTGGCGCGAGCTCAATTCGCAGCGGCCGTGGCCAAGCGATTGCCGGCAGCGAAGGTCGTTTGTCAACTCTTCGACGTGTTCCTGGCGGCTCAAGCACGCGAGACGGTTGAGGACTCGCCACCGAATTTAGAGATCATTTGCGAAGCCGACTTTCCGGAAGGCGAATGCGATGTCGTCGCGCTGCCGTTCTTAAAGAAAGGGGAGTCGGAGCTGACTCGCGAGTTGTTGCAGCAAGGTCACGAACGTTTGCGACTCGGTGGGCGAATGCTGGTCTGCACCGACAACCCGCACGATCAGTGGCTACACGAGCACATGCGGGAACTATTCGACAAAGTCACGCGGCGCCCCGGATCGCGCGGAGTGCTGTATTCGGCGACGAAGACAGCCGAGCTGAAGCGTCGGCGAGACTTCGCGGCCGAGTTCACCTTTCGCGACGGCGAGCGGTTGATCAAAGCTGTGAGTCGGCCGAGCGTCTTCAGTCATCGCGAATTGGATGTCGGCTCGCGAGCGTTGTTGGAGTCGTTATCGGACCCCGCCGAGGTCATTCGGCCGGGGATGCGAATCCTCGATCTGGGTTGCGGAGCGGGAGCCGTTGGGATCGCGCTCGCACTGCGAGCGGCTGGCGTTCACGTGCATGCCGTCGACTCGAACCCGCGAGCGTTGGAATGCACGGCGCGCGGAGCGGAACTGAATGGGCTGCGATTATTCGAACGCTTGCCGGAAAACCCAACGCGGCAGCGTAACCGTCTCGCTCCGCAAGACAAATCTCCTCGCAAGGTGCGAGTGGACGACGTTCCCGCACCCGCTTCCAGTTCAACTTCGACGATCTCTACGCAACTCGACGCCGACGGACGAGTGCCTCAGCCGGGTAGCTTCGATTTAGTCGTGGCCAATCCGCCCTACTTCTCGAACTGGCGCATCGCGACGATCTTCATCGAAGCGGCAGCACGAGCACTCAAGCCTGGAGGAGTGTTGTATCTGGTCACGAAGAACCCAGATTGGTATCTCACCAATCTGCCGTTCGTCCTGTCGGACGTAAAGGCCCGACCGGTGCGCCAGTATTCGATCGTGACGGGACGGCAGCGTGGTAAAAGTCAAAAGTAGGACGGATCGACAATCCGCCCCACGAGCGGTGGGCGGTCAGCCGACTTGGCCAAGAATCTTGGAGAACTGACGAACTATGTCGCATCGCGAGTCGGTGTTGACGACGTAATCAGGAGGCGAGTCATGAGCACTTGGGTCTTGTGGTTGATGCTCGGAATGGACCCGGCCGGACAAGTCGCGGCGGTGCCGAGAGAATCTCCGCCATCGAAGTCGTCACAGATCGCCGTCGCGACCGGGCCGATGACAATGGACTTCACCAGCATCCAAACGGCCACCGAATTGTTGGCGTCGAAGGTGCAGACCGGGACGCTGTTGTTCGGGCAAGGAGATTGTCTGGCTGTGAAGGTTTATACACAGAGTCCGTACACGCATGTCGCGGCGGTCGTGCAGCGGGATGGTCAACCGTTTGTGTACGACGCTCAAGGCGGCGCCGGCGCGAGGTGTCAAACGCTGGCGAATTTTTTGAAGTCGCAACAGCCATCCGAGCTGCATATCTTTCAGCCCAAGGAGCCATTCACGGACGGGCAGGGGAGGGCGTTCGTCAAATGGCTCGACAGCCAACTCGGTCGGCCGTACGGCATCACGCATCACGTGACCGGCGAACGAGCAGCCGGGGTCCATTGCTCGGAATACGCGACGGATGCCCTCATCGTCTGTGGTCTATTGCACGCCGAGCGGCCGGCGAAAGTGTCTCCCGCCAGCTTGGTGACCGGTGTGTTGCAAGCGGAACTGTACTCGCACACTGAGGTCGTGCGGATCAAGCCGCCCGCCGAAGAATCCCCCAAGGCCGCGACGTGGTGCGGACAGTTGTGGGTCGACACGAAGTCGTGTTGCTCGAGCTGCTGGACTCAAACACGTCGCTGGGTGTTGTGCCGGTGACCACCCGTCGCCGGACTCTCCGAAGACGTAGGTCAGCCTCTCCGAGGCTGACCATCCGGCCGCGAGACCGTCATCATTACTGTTGGAAGAGTTCACGGCATCAAGTCGGGCAGTTTAGGTTTGGCGTCCTTGCCGTGGTCACGCAGCGACATGCGGATGCCGAGGGATTGCGGTTGGCCGTTGGCGACGACTTGCAAATCCACGTTCAAACCGGCGAACCCGAACGGAACCTTGTCGTGCCGAAGCACTCGGTGTTTCCAGGTGATTTTGGCCGTTCCGAATTGAATCTCGTTGTCGCCGGAAACGACAGCGCATTCCAAGTCCCCTTGCTGCCAACTCACCTTCTCCTTGGCCGCTTCGAGTTTCACATTCGTGATCGGGCCTTTCAGAAAGGTTGCGAAGACGATGTCCGTGATTTCCAGGCTTTCGACGCTCTCCGGGTCTTGCTTGTCGAGCTTTCGCCAAATCTTCGTTGCCTTGCCGAGCGGATGTTTGCCCTCGCCGAATTCGTCGTCCGGGACGACCATCCGCCACGTCATGTTCGGAAATTCGGGAGCCTCGCTAGCCTGCTCCATTTCGATCAAGCGGCACTGCTTGCCCCCATGAAACGCCTGGCCGACCGAGCGAATCGTCCAGGTCGGCAGACTCTCTTTTCCGTCGGCTTTGATGACCACGTTAAACGTGGCCCACGTCCCATCTGGCGGCAACGTCTGAATCAGAGCCGCGGACTTCGGCTCATCCACGAATCCGCACAGAGCGACAGCGACGAAAAGGCACAGTGATTGAGCAAGCATTCCAGAATTCCTCCCCCGCCCCGCTCGAACTTTTGTCGCAAGGCATCGCTATTCGATTTCCGACCCGACCGGAAAAGGTGACGCTTTTTCTTCTCCGAATCAAGCTGCCCGCCGAAGAAACCGCCAGGGCCGCCATGTGGCCATTGGGATTCTCGTGGTCCATCTCACTGGGGTCGGTCGAGACGCGGAAGATTCTTCGGATTCCAGGTTCGCCTCGCGCCGTGTCGGATGTGCAAGACATGGACTTCGTCACCGACGATCGTAAAGAACGCTCGGTATTTGTGCTGCCGTTTGCCATAAAGCAATTCGCGAATCGGATACGGAAACTCGCGAACGTCGGCCACCAAGCTAAAACTTTCAGGCGACGTCCGCAGTTGTTCCAGCGCGTCCACAAAGCCGTTGAACCACTTCACGGCGGCCTCGGGCGCACGTTTGCGGAGCCACTCGTAGGCAGCTTCCAGCTCGTCCCGAGCGTTCGGTTGCATCACAAGCCGGTACATCACGTGCTCTTGGGAATCTTGTGGCGCTTGCGGAGCTTGCTGATCGCCGACTCGAACGGGATTCCTTCGCCGCGTTCCATCGACTCGATGCCTTGTTTGATGCCGGCCGACCTCTCGGCTCGCTCGATCGCCTCCAAGAGATGTGCGTAAGCGGCGGCATCTTGGACCACCAGTTCCGCCTGACCTTTGACGGTCAGAACGAGCGGCTTGCCGGATCGTTTCAGCTTCTGAACCACTCGCTCCGTGTCCCGTTTGAAATGGCTCAGTGTTTCGGATGCACCAGTGATTGTCATTTTGGGACTCGCGTGAAAAACCTTGGGGACGCGTTTGCGGTGACGTCGTGATCTTATCTTGCCCCCACGGAATCAAAAGTCATTCACGCTTGCGGTCATTGGGAAAGGTTCGGAGTCGTCTGTGATCGTCCGCCGTTTTGGTGGCAGGCGTGAATTGACCCGATCCTAAAGCAGATTCTCACCCGGATCGAGAGATCAGAAGGGGAGAGGTCGATTTTCTGCCGGTTCACGTCCACACCAATGGACTTGTCCGCTTTGTTCTGTCCTCGATTCCGAGGTTTTCGGGAGCCGGGCGTCGTCAGCCCCCCGGACCGAACAGCAGGCGGAAGAGGATTAAGTCCGGGGGCTGTCGCCCAATGGCTCGCGAAATCTCTCACGACACACCGCGCGAGGTATAGGTCGCACGCGGCCAATCACTGGGCGTCCGGAGACGACTTGTTCAGAGGCGACTTTGCAAGTCGCTTCCCCGACGATAGTGTGACGTCCGATCGAATCGCCGTATTGAACATCCTTGCCGCCAATGGGCGCGCGCAGTTTTTTTTCACCGATATCGGACGCCGGACGCAATGCCCAATCAATTCCTCGAACGCGTGCGCGCGAGCGACCGGAGCTACTGTGATCGGCTACCCACCTGTCCGAAATGTAGCAGGCGGTTTCGCCGCGAGGTTATCGAACCGATTGAGCAGGTTCGTGGCGAACTGACTTCGAATGTCACCGAGATGCGCTTCGTGGATTTCTTCCAATTACTGGGCTGGCGAGAACACTTAATGCGCGAGCTGCTGGCTCTCCCTCTTGATGAGTTGCGAGAGCTATTATATTGGGAGGACCATCTGCGTATGGCCTTCTATTTTCTGCGTGATCGAGAGCGAGAAGCGGAGATTCTGAGGCACTGGCTTGCGGCATCCGGTGATGATGTGGAATTTGTCGATACCGTTGTCTTCTATCTCATCAGGCCTAGGCACCTGGGCACGGATCTAGCGACTGCATGGATCGACAGGGCCATCACATTGGCCGTAGCGGCACAGCACGAGTCTCTAGTTGAGAGCTTAGTTTGGACTCTTGGCGGCTCCGTATCGACGAATCCTAGATTGGCCGCAATTGCAACCGCAATGGCCAGTGGTTCACCCAAAATCGCAAGAGCATTGATTAAAGCATCGGCCTACGATGTGACTTAGCTTCACTCCGTCAGCGGAGCGCACTGCGAGCGCAGTGACCCCGGACGCTCCAGGATGACAATTGGTATCTTGCACTCCCACGAGCCTCCCGTTTTCATACAGGGGACTTGCACCCCACAAGTTCACGCCCATGTCGGGCGTACTCGGTCAATCCGAGCGGCGGTCGTCGCGTTTTCTGAATTCCAAGTCCGTCGCCACCCCCGGCTTACCTTGGACGTTAGGTTTCGCATGAGCTACAGCACGCTCGCAGTCGGCGCGTACACAAAGCTGCACGAACTCATCGAGTCTCGGCAGGAGCCACCGCCCGTTCAGTTTCTCGGCTACGACTTCGCTGATGGTCAGCCGGACTTCATCTACGACCTGCAAGAGAGCGACTTCACGCGTGAGCTGGTCAACACGTTCAACGAGTACGCCTATTGGTTGCATCGAGTCTCCCTCTGGGACGAGGTGCTCCGCACCTATCCGGAAGCCGATCGGCTTGAGCTTCAGTACGAATTCACGACGCTCCCGCTCGACTACTGCCTCCACGCGCCGTACAAATTCAGGTCACAGGTAGCTTTCTGCGCCACGCAACTTTGCTACACCAAGGCCATCGCGGCAAAGCTCGTCACCAAAGATAGCGTGCAACCAGACGAGAAGGTCACTCTGGGTTCGCTCATTGCCGTTGCGCATCACTGGTCCGCCGGCCCAAAACTGGTAGAAGCGCTTAAGCAGATTGACGGAGAAAACTATCGCCAAGCCACTTTCAACTACCGCAATAGGGCTCAGCATCGCCACCCGCTACCCCTGCATTACGGTCACACCTCAGCCATCGTTCGAAGTTTTCCTGCAAACGCTAAAGTCAGCTACGCCTTCGGAGAGTCGCCGCCACTCACTACGAGCGATGTGTTTCCGGCATTGGCGGCTGAAGGCGAGCGCATGAGAACTGTATTCGTAGTCTATCGCTCACTGGTCGAGGAACAGTCACGTTTCAAGAGCGAAACCTAACCCTTCGTTCCAGCGGACAGCCAAGAAGCTGCGCGTTTTGTCTGCCGATGAACGCAAACGTTAGCGCACAAAAACAAAACCACGGAAACCTCCTCATGTCTGTCAATTATGATCCCAACGGAAAGCCGGAGGTGTCCGCCGATATGATCAACCTCGCTCGTGATCTCGGTTTGCAGGTGGTAAACGTCATCTGCGACGAAGGAGGAGCACAGGTCGGCGACCACACTGGCGTCTCGTTTATCGCCATGACTCCATTTTTGCCGCGTCCGGGCGATCGAATTGCACTTGAGGATGGACGAATATGCCAAACCAAATGCGCATTTTTCAAACTGTCACGAATGACTGGCTACATCGGTCTTGTCCCTACTGTCTACGCCACATTGATCAATAACTAGCATGATTGATTGCCTTCGGGGGTAAAAAGGGGGCAGGGAAAGCGCCGGTAAAAGCCGGAAGAGAGTAGCAGATGAAAGTTCTGCACGAACGAAGGAATAGCGAACCAGTTCGGCTTCGAGTCATGCGCCGACTCTCGCGAGAGGGTGGGTGAAGCGTTGACAGAAGAGCGTCCA